>JAITHF010000174.1 GCA_031280115.1 Spirochaetaceae bacterium
TTTTTCAAAAAAGCCTTCCTCCGGCCTTACGATCACCAGCGCCCGGTGCTGGCTGCTGAGGAAGTATTTTTTTATAAGGCCCTCAAAGTACCGGCTGTCAGCGGCGAGGCGCGCTTTGAGCGCGGCGAAGGCGGGCATAAAGAGGAGTTTTTCCCAAGGTTTCGCCCCGTGCATCCAGCCGCGCAGGGACCTTTGGAGCCATACCAGGGACCAGGGGCCGTTGGCGCGTTTGAACTCCCGGTGGGAGAACTCAAGGGACAAAAGCGCTGCCTCGATCTCCTGCGGGGGGATGCCCTCTTCGGCAGTCCGCCCCAGTTCCCCCATGATAAGGGCTTCCACGGCTTTTTCCCGCTCCGCCTCCGGTTCTACCCCCCGGAGCCCTGCGGTAAACACAGTTTCCCGAAGGTCCCCCTCAAGGCCGGTTGCCGGCGCAAGGTCCTCCCCCAGACGGGAATCGATAAGCGCCCGGGTCAGCGGGGAGCCGTCATGCCCAAGGAGGGCGGTTTCCAGCGCGGCAAGGGCCAGGGTTTCAAGGCTGTCAGCCGTATCCCCGCAGAGCCATGAAAGCATCACTGTTGACTTCCGGTCTTTCCCTGCCGGCCCTGGGATGATCATTGTTCTCGGCTCCTGCCACCGCTCGGCGCGCTTCACAGGCGGCGCGGCGCGCCCCGCCTCAAGGCCGGGGAGCAGGGTTCCGGCTATAAACGCGAGCTGCTTTTCCGTAGGTATATTCCCTGCCAGAAACACCCGGCAGTTTCCGGGGGAATAGCGCCGGCGATGGAAATCCCGCAGTTTCTCCCAGGTTAAATCAGGGATACACGAGGGGTCCCCGCCGGATTCAAAGGCATAGGGCGTGTCCGGCAGCACGCTTGCAGCCGACCAGTGCTGGGCGTACCGGTCAAGGGATGAGAAGGCGCCCTGCATCTCGTTATAGACCACGCCGGTAAACCCCGCTTTTTCAGCCGGCCCCTTGCCCGCGCCTTTTTCTGCGGGGGAAAACGCAAGGCGCCATCCTTCCTGTAAAAAGGCCCATTCTGTGAGCAGCGGCCTGAATACGGCGTCCCCGTAGACGGCCATAAGGTTGAAGTAGTCCTGTTCATTGGCGGAGCTTGCAGGGTACACGGTTTTATCAGGAAAGGTCCAGGCGTTAAGAAACGTCTGGAGGCTCCCCTGTTCAAGAATAAGAAACGTATCTTTAAGCGGGTAGTTTTCAGAACCGCACAGCACGATATGTTCGAGAATGTGTGCCGCGCCGGACGAATCCTCCGGCGCGGTGGCAAAGGCGAAGGCGAACAGGTTCTCTTCGTCGTTATTGAGAATATGAAATACCTCAAGGCCGCTTGGGTGGCGCGCCCAGACCCCGCAGGCCCCAAGCTCTTCTAACAGGGGGGTTTCAAGGATTTCAAATCCGCTTTCCAAGACCTGCCCCGCTTTAAGAAGCGGCGCCGGCGGTTGTGTGTTCATGTAATAATATCCTCATCATCTATCAGTAAAATATGGCCGGCTTCGCGGTTTTCCCTGAACCAGTCCAAGAAATCTTTTGCCGCCTTGTCAACGTCCCGCTTCCGCACGGGCCCTAGGATTTCGGTTTCCTCCCGGATATGGGACCTGCGCTCTGCGGACATATTGGCGAGGATTTTCTCGGTAAAATCTTCGGAGCGGTTTTTAAGGAGCAGCACGATGTCAATGTCCTGCATGGCAAACAGTTTCTCTTGGATAGCCCGGTCCTCCGCTTTGACCACGTCATCGAGGGTGTTGAGCCGTTCTTTGAGGTCAGCGCGCAGATACGGGTCTTCCGCGCCCAGTTCGTCAAGGATACGCTCCCCAAAAGAGGGGCCCGCGGACTTGAGGATTGCAGAGAGCGTGTTAAGGCCGTCCACGCCTGCGCTGGCATCGGCGCGCGCCGCGTCTCCGAGGCGGCGCACTTTTTCTTTCAGCGCTCCGGCGATACGTTCAAGCACCTCAGGGGCGGTTTTATCAAGCCGGGCGATACGCCGGACAAGCGCGATTTTCCGCGCCGGCGGCGAGGCGGCCAGGACTTCGGCGGCCAGTTTTGGGGGGAGGCGGGAGAGGACAAGCGCTTCTGCCGCGTCGGTTTCATCTTTGAAGAGCAGCGCCAGTTGTTCTCCGGGCAGTTTTTCCAGAAAATCGAAGGACGCGATCCGGGCTTCCGGCACGTTCCGGCGCAGGAGGGCCTCTCCTTTTTCCTTTCCAAAGGCGGCGTGCAGGAGTTCACGGGCGGTTTCAACGCCGCCAAAGGCGGTTTGGGAATACCGGTACGGCCCGGAGAGGAGGGAGCGGAATTCCCGCAGCACTGACGCCCCTTCTTCCGGGGAGATGCCGCGGATGACCGCAATTTCCGCGGCTATGGCCTCAATCTGTTCCGGTTCCAGGTGCGAGAGTATGCGGGATGATTCGTCCGGGCCGATAAGGACGAGCAGTTTCGCGACCCGCCGGTATTTTGACTCTGTTTTTTCTGTTGTTTCTTCGGTTTTTTCTTCGGCGCCGGCCTTTTGTTCTTTCCCCTGTTCTTTCCCTATGGTTTTATTAAAGCGGGTTTCCCATAGTTTTGCGGGTATGCGGGATTTTTCATGGGAGGCGCTGTGTGGGGGCGTGTTTTCCTCCGGCGCGTTTTTGTGCTGTATAGTGTGCTGATATGCCGCCAGCGCGCGGGACGCGGCTTTCGGGCTTTCAGGTTTCGGCGGTTGTGGTGTACCCATAAAGTACATGATACGCCATACCGCTCTCCTCCACAACCCCCTGCGCCCCCGAAGGGGGTTTCAGGTGCTTCCTGCGGTGAGCGGGTTTGCACGTTTAGTCACAACCCAGAAGGTGCGCCTCAGCGGAATTCTAGAACGCACGGGCGCAGCGCTGTAAGCATTTTGGGGGGTTTTGGGGTAACTGGTCCCCCCAAATTCTCTTAAAAAGCGCAAGCGAAGCGCAGCGCATAAAAAATCCCCCCAAAAAGCCTGCGGAGGGCGCGGGAGGGGCAGGCTCAACAGGCAGGCCGGAGCATACAGCACCATCCCGCAGCAAACCGTATACTATGCTGGACTCTCACATCAAACGGCAGACAAACAAGTCTGTATTTGGTTCAGGTTTAGACAAATCTGACTCAGGATTAGACAAATCTGACTCAGGTTTAGACAAATCTGACTCAGGTTTAGACAAATCTGACTCAGGT
>JAITHF010000236.1 GCA_031280115.1 Spirochaetaceae bacterium
TTATTTGCTAGCAAAATAAGTTTGTTTGCCAGCAAAATAAAGTTATTTGCTAGCAAAATAAGTTTGTTTGCCAGCAAAATAAAGTTATTTGCGCACAAAATAAGTTTCTTTGCACACAAAAAAGGCGGTTAAACCGCCCCTGAAACAGGGGCGGCACACCTGTTACGGGGTAAGCAGCCCCTTCTGCCTCACCCCGATGAGCGGGATAAAGAGCCCTGAGAGCGCCGCGGCAAGGGCTATTCCGATACCCAGGCCCAGAGGGTAACTCTGGCGCAGCCCTTCAGGGGCGACAATAATATAGCAGGTTACCACCACGGTCATAAACGCCGCAGGTATGAGGGCCATCCAGTAGCATTTGCCGGTCTTCGCAAGATAGGCGCTCCCGGCCCACAGCGCGATAGCGGCGAGGGTCTGGTTCGACCAGGCAAAGTACCGCCAGATAATGTTGAAATTATCCCGCCCTGTCTGGGACCATAGGACAAGCAGAATACCCGCGGCAAAGAGCGGGAGGGCGATGATAAAGCGGTTTCTAAGGGGCTTCTGGTCAAATGAGAGGGCGTCCGCGATGGCAAGGCGGGCGCTGCGGAACGCGGTGTCCCCGGAGGTTATGGGGCAGGCCACCACGCCCAGCACCGCAAGAACGCCTCCTGCGGCGCCCATAAGGCCGGTGGAAACCTTGGTGACCACCACCGGAGCGGGCCCCGCGCCGGCAAGCCCGGTAATACCGCCGAAATGCCCCATAGCAGCGGCGGCCCAGATCATCGCCACAACCCCTTCGATAATCATGGCCCCGTAAAACACGCTCCTTCCGGCTTTTTCGTTTGCGATGCACCGCGCCATAAGCGGGGACTGGGTGGCGTGGAAGCCGGAAATCGCGCCGCAGGCTATCGAAATAAAGAGGAACGGGAAAAGCGCCGTCCCTTTAGGGTGCAAGTTTTGAAACGAGAATTCAGGAATGGCGGCCATTTCGCCGGTAACAAAGAGCATAACCGTGATTCCGAGCCCCATAACCAGCAGCGCCGCGCCGAAAAGCGGGTACAGCGTGCCTATGACCTTATCAATCGGGAGGATCGTGGCCAGAATGTAATACCCGATGATAACCGCAAGGGCGATAGAAAAGATGTTTTTGTTATTCGGGTCAATGAGGGTGTTGAGCACCTGCGCCGGGGTATACACAAACACCACGCCCACAAAGATAAGGAGCCCCACCGAGAAGACCCGCATGATGTATTTCGGGGTGGTTCCCAGGTATTTACCCACAATTTCGGCGATGGTGGCGCCGTCGCTGCGGAGGCTGAGCATCCCGCAGAAATAATCGTGCACCGCGCCGGCGAATATACAGCCGAACACGATCCAGGCGAACGCTCCGGGGCCGAAGAGCGCGCCGGCTATGGCGCCGAAGATGGGGCCGGTCCCGGCGATGTTAAGAAACTGGATAAGCACCGCCCTCCAGGTGGGGATAACCACGAAATCAACGCCGTCATGTATGCGTACTGCCGGCGTTTCCCGTTCCGGCATGACGCCGAAGACTTTTTCCACGATTTTGCCGTAAACAAGATATCCGAGTATCAACGCGGCAATGCCTATAAGAAATGAAAACATAGGTTCCTCCTCAATGAGCTCTTGATATTACAGAGACTAACGCATTACCCTCCTATTAGCTACCCTCGCAGAGGGATTCACGCGCTTCTCGCGGCGGGAGGGTTTGCGGGTTTAGCCACCCCCTGCGGGGGGTTCACGTGCTTCTCGCGGCGAGCGGGTTTGCAATTTTAGTCACAACCCAGAAGCGGCGCCTCAGCGGAATTCGATGGCGCACGGGCGCGAAGCAGGAAGCCGGTGGTTGGGGGTTTGGGGGAACTGGTTCCCCCAAATTCTCTTAAAAGAGGCGCGAAGCGCCGATAATTCATTATATAGAATGACGTATATGGATAGGGGAAGGTTTTTTTGGCGCCAAAATAAAGCCGCTGCCTGCGCCGGTTCTACTGGGTAACAAACTCGCGCCCCCGGACAGCCAGGGCTTTGAGCGACGAAAGGCTGACGCAGATATACGGATACCCGTCCTCTTCATAGCGCTTGAGCACGCCTATTGCCTCAACCCAGGCATCCTCCGGCAGGTACGCCCCTTCGCCGTGTTCCCACATGACCTCAAGCGCGATGGTGCCGTCGTTCCCGCAGCAGCCCGGGCCGTAGCGCATTACAAAATAGTAGGGCTCGCCGCCGGCCATAGGCGCGCTGTATTTGAACAGCCCCTCAAGTTTCAGGGTTTTGCCCAGATAGTCTTCAGGGTTCTCGTAGATGTCGTTGATTTGGGCGATAAACAGTTTCTCTTTTATCTCCACTATCTTCACGGCCTTCACGGCCTCCGCTGCCTCCACAAAGCCCGCGCCGGCCTTGGAGCGGGTATCCGGCGCGGGCTTTGTTTGGGGCGGCGGGACCGGGCTGTTCAAGCCGGCATAGCCGGCAAGGGTAATCGCGGGAGCGCCGGTGCGATTAGTTTCCGCAGTTTCCGCAGTTTCCGCCGGGATTTTCCCCTGTCCCCTGCCGCATCCGGCAAAGAAAAAGAGGCTGGCTGTCAGGATGAGGCCGGTAAGCGCCGAGTGTTTCATGCTGAACTCCTTAAAAATTGGTTTGACAGCCGCTATGAGGCTGAAAAGGCAAAACGCGATGCAGTTGACCAGCACCACGCTGGCTCCGGTGGGAATGGCGTAGAGGTACGAAAGCACCAGGCCGGTAAAGAACGAGGCCGCCGATACCAGCGCCGCGCTTATGGTAACGGTCTTAAACTGTTTGCACAGGCGCATAGAGGTCAGCGCCGGGAAGATGATGAGCGCCGAAATGAGGAGCGCCCCCATCATACGCATACCCAGCACGATAGTAACCGCGGTTAAAAGGGCGAGAGCCATATTGAACACGCCGGTTTTGGTGCCGGTGGCCCGGGCAAACTGCTCGTCAAAGGTAACGGCGAAGATCTTATGGTAGCAGAGGATAAACAGCCCTAATACCGCCGCCGAGAGGATGACGCTGAGGCGCACGTCGGCTTTGCTCATGGCAAGGATGCTGCCGAAAAGATAATTGCACACGTCCGTATTCATGCCGGTTGTCAGGGAGATCACGATTACCCCCAGGGCAAGCGACGCGGTGGAGATAAGGGCGATAGCGGCGTCCCCTTTTATGGGGCTGCGCTCGCTTATCCGCAGGAGGAGGAACGCCGCCGCCACCACCACCGGTATAGAGACCGCAAGGGGCGCCAGGTTCAGCGCCGACGCCAGCGCCAGGGCGCCGAACCCCACATGAGAAAGGCCGTCGCCTATCATCGAATAGCGCTTGAGCACCAATCCAACCCCCAGAAGGCTGGCGCACAGGGAGACCAGGGCGCCTACCAGTGCGGCGCGGATGAGAAATGTATACGAAAACATTTCGGATAGGGTTTCAATAAGGGAAAAAACGGCCATACAGCTCCTCTTCAAAAAGATTTTTGGGTTTTTCTATTTTTTCTGATTTTTCTATTTGTTCTATTTGTTCCGGTTCGCGGGCTATCTCTGCGGCTATGTTTGCTTCAAATTCGAAGGGGGTTTCCGTTCCGGTTTGTTTGTTACCGCCCTCATCTTTTTTATCTTTTTTTTGTTCCCCCTGTTCCCTCTGCGCCGCTTGTTCCTCCTGCGCCGCTTGTTCCGGCTGTTCTCCCTGCGCCCCCTGCGCCGGCTGTTCCGTCCGGGCCTGCCCGCAGGGTTCCCCTTCCTCTTCCCCTTCCCGAAGCTCCG
>JAITHF010000244.1 GCA_031280115.1 Spirochaetaceae bacterium
CGAGAAGCACGTGAATCCCCCGCAGGGGGCGCCGCAGGAAGCACGTGAATCCCCCGCAGGGGGTGACTAAAATTGCAGACCCGCTCACCGCAGGAAGCACGTGAATCCCCCGCAGGGGGTGAAACAGCCTACGGCTGCCTTTGGGGGTGGATGGTTGCGGCGTAGAGGCTGTTGAGGATGCCCAGAAACGCTGAGAGGGAAAAAAGAACCTCAATGCCCAGGGTTTGCCATATCCAGCCGCCGGTAAGGGCGATTAGAATACTGATGAGATGGTTCACCGAAACGCCGGCGGACAACGTGGCGGTCATCTCTTCCTGATTTGAGGCTATGGCTTGAACATAGACGTTGCTGGCCATGCTGCCCAGGGAAATCACCGAGTCAAGAACGTAATTCACGCAGACGGCGATGAACGCAATATGAAACGGAAAGAGCCGGTGGGCGAAGCCGTACAGGAGGCACACCAGCACAAGAAGCAGCGTGTCCGCCACCATAACGCATTTATAGCCAAGCCGGTCGATTATCTGCCCCATAAGGGGGCCGCAGAACATACCGAAGAGCGCGCAGACTGCCATGAGCAGGGCGATGACCGAAGCGTCCGCGCCGTACCGCAGGATAAGCGCGTACGGGGCGAATGTAAGAAAGATTTGTTTCCGGGCGCCGTAAAAAACTTCAAGCATATAGTATTTGTGAAACTTCTTCGCAAAATAAAAACGCCGCTGCCGCCGGCCCTTGGCAGCGGTTTCGCGCATGCCCGCTGCGGTCAGAACCGCCGCGGCCATAAGGGCGCAGGCCCCGGCGAACACGGCCTTGAAGGGAAGCGCCCCGCTCCGGCTTAAACCCAGCCGGGAAAAAAGAAAGAACAGGCCGGAAACTGCCGCGAAGCCCGTGATGTTTCCCAAATTGCTTATGGCGCTGGTAATGCCCAGGGACGCGCCTGAGCGCTCCGGCCTTGCAAGGTTAAGGGATATGGCGGTTTTGACCGGCATCACAAGATGTTCGCCGGCGCTGAAAACCACCATGAAAACCACCACGGTTATCTTGCCGGCGCCGCTTATAGAAAGTAAAAGAAGCCCCGTAAGGCCCGCGGCCATAACCGCGATGCCGGTCTTGAATATCCGGCTTTCGGTAAACCGGTACAGCGCCGCCAGCGCCGCTACCACAAGAAGCCCCGGAGTCTCCCGAAAGAACTCCGCCACCCCCCGCTCGAAGGGGCTTATACCCGCGATTTCCACCAGATAATTGTCTTGGATGCCCCGGTACAGGCCGTAGCTTATGCCCGAAAGGGCGAGGGCGCTCAGAAAGCGCCCTGTTTTGGCGCCGGGCCGGTAAATGGCTTGGAACATTGGGGCGGGTTCAAATGCCGAACCTGAAGCCGGCGCCGGCGCTGAAGCCTTTGAGCTTGAAACTGTTGATAAAATCCGGCGCCTGGAGGCCGGCTTCAAGGATGAGTTCCACGACGCGGAAGTTGAACGCGAAACCGGCGCGGTGTTTCCAGACCGCCTCGTCATACATGGTGCCCAGATGAAAATAGAATATCCGCGCCAGGTTCAAGCGCATATCCAGCCCGGCGTTAAAGTACGGCTCTTTGCCCGCCGTAAGGAGGGTAAAGCCGATAGCAGGGCGCAGGGTAAAGACTTCCCTCTTGAAAGGCCGTATGTTCGTGTAAAAATCAAAGCGCAGGGGGCGGGACACCGAATAGGCGTGGCCTTCGGTGTAAACCATGTTTATCTTGTCCTCAAGGTCGATTTCAAGGGAATTGCCGGTGATAAGGTCGCTGCCGTCAATCAAAAAGTCGGCGGTGATATTCATCCGGTGTTCCAGCGTGGCCGGCACAATAGGGATATGGCTCACGTCCAGCCCCAGATCGAGAAAGGACGGGAACAGGGCGAACTCAGCGTTAAGCGAGAGGTCGAAGCCGCGGGTATGGTTGAGCAGGTTAATAATCATCTCGTCGTTTACCGCAATGTCCCCAAGGTTTTCAAGGGAGATGGGGCTGTAGACGTTTATCTCTCCGGCGGTGGCGAAAAGCAGGAAGTCTTGATCATCAAGCCGGTAATTGATAGAAGATTTGGGGATGTAGACCACAGGCACGAACATTGACGGGGTAAGGCCGATTTTGAGGCGCTTGATTTTCGTGTGGACGTTAAGGCTCGCGTCGGCGAAGATGCCGCCGTAGGCGGTAATGTCCCCCCGGGGCGAGGGGTTGTTCACGTTGCCTTCGGCGATAAAGGCCAGCATTGATTTCGGCATATTCCCGTAAAGGCCCCCTGAGACCCCCGCCGAAAGGCCGAAGCCCCAAGCCTCGCCGATATTAACATTGAGGAACACGCCGGCCAGTATGTCCGTGTTCAGCGTAAGCCCGCCGTCCATAAAATCTTTTTTCATCTCACCCGCGTCAAAGACGGCGTGTTTTTTGAGCATATCAGTCAGGCTGATAAGGTTGTTCCCGGCGCCGGCCTGGGCGTCAACGCCGATTTCAAAAAACCGGTGGGGCTTTTCGGCGTACCCTGCCAGGGCCGCGGCAATGAGAAATACCGAAAGGGGTATATATTTTTTCATGCTTCTATTTTCACTCCTTTTTCTGTTTTGTGTCTTTTCTGTTCTTATAAATCGATGGTTTTCTCTATGCCGGCTTTCGCTTCTACTGACAGAAAGAAGTCGAAATCCGATTCCTGCCCTTTGGGGCGGAGAATAGTAAGAAAGCCTTTTTTATGGGCCGCATCGGACTCGGCTATGGGGACAAGTATCTCGAATTCCGGCACAAAGGGATAACCTGCTTCCAGTTTCGCCTCTGCGAAATCCCGCCCGTCCCACAGTTCAAAGCCTTCTCCTGCCGGGGACGGGGCGCTTCCGGCGCGGTTCCACACGCCCAGGGTTATGGCCTCGTCCTTGCTCCCGATAATCGTATTCCTGATGTTCTGCGCCTGTATGGTGACGGTTTCGATGCTGTTAAGAAGGTCGTCCTTGTCCCCCTTTCTGCCGAACAGGTCGTCGTCCGAAAGCGCCGGCATGATGCCGCCTGAAAAGTTGAGTTTAAGGCAGGTGTCCCGGTACGCGGGGTTTTGCGGGATAAGGTCTGGATTGGGGCTTGCCTCAGTATGGGTAATGGTAAACTCAAGGGGAAGTTCTATGAACATATCCGCGCTGATAAATCCCAAACCCGGGTCTCCCTTTGTTATGGCCCCGTTTCCTGTGAGAGCGATTTCATAGTCTAACTGTATAGTATTGGAGTTGAACGTGGGGGTAAGGTCAATCGTAGGAACGCTCGGGTCGCCTTCCAGATTCAAATCTCCGGTAATGATCTGGCTTTCCGGGGCCGAAGGAGGGAGGGGGAAAAGCCTCTCCTCTACGGGCTCGGTCTGATGAGGAAGCAAGGACTGCCCTGCGGAATCAGTAAGCGTCATGGCCGCGTCGTAGCCGCTCAAGTCGCTTACATAGACGGTGCCTGTGGCTTTCCTAAAAGTGATGCCGTCTCCCAGAAATTCAGTAAGCTCCCCCAGGTCAATCGACGTGCTGCCGGTAAAGGTGTCGCCGCCGGTCTTGACCGCCGCCGAAGCCCAGTCGAAATCAAGCTCCGCCCTATAGGACGACCCTACCGGCGCGTTAATCGAGACGGTCATGCCGGAAGCGGGGGTAAACGCGGCAATAGCGCCGCTTGTAAACGTAAGGGGAGAAGAAGAAATATCCCCTGTCTGGGCCGCGGTATTCCCCTGACTGAACCTAACGGACACCGTGCCGGAACCGGTCATGGTTAATTTGAGGATGAACTCCGCGTCAGTAACGCTGGTAACCCAGTCAGCCATGCCGTCAAGGGGGAGGGGAATATCCACAAAAGTTCCGGTTCCCGGGACGCTTTGCCCTGCTTCCCCGCCCCAGGGGACATCCAATGCCTGCATATATGCGGTAAGGTCAAGGTTCATCCGGGCAATGGGTTTATGAATAAGATAGATAAGCGCGGAGGAAGCGGGTTTGTTATATTGATACGCCTTGAGGCCGGAGCCGTCGCTTTCTATCATGGCTTTGATACGTTCAGGGCTTATCTTGTCTTTGACGCCGTTTCCCCTTCCGGCCACGGCGGAAATGGCCCCAAGGGGGATACGCACCGCAGGGGAGCTTTTAATCGTTATTTTCTCCGGTATTTCTATGTCGCAGGAAAAGAGAAGCAGCCCGGCGGCCAGCGCGGCAATTCCGTTTTTTACGGCTTTCGTTTTCGTTTTTATGTTTTTTTTCATTTTCATCGCTCCTTAGGTTAGGTAATAGGTAAATAGAGTATTCATTACATTCTTAAAAATACCGCATATCCCCTCATTTCTCAACCCCCTGCGGGCAGCCGAAGGCTGTTTCACGTGCTTCCTGTAGCGATAGGGTTCGCAATTTTAGTCACAACCCAGACGTTGCGCCTCAGCGGACGCCGATGGCGCACGGGCGCCGCGCAGGCACCCTGCGGGTGTT
>JAITHF010000266.1 GCA_031280115.1 Spirochaetaceae bacterium
CTGTATTTGAGTCAGAAATGTCTGTATCCGAGTCAGAAATGATTGTACCTGAGTCAGAAATGATTGTACCTGAGTCAGAAATGATTGTATTTGAGTCAGAAATGTCTGTATCCGAGTCAGAAATGTCTGTATTTGAGTCAGAAATGATTGTACCTGAGTCAGAAATGACTGTACCTGAGTCAGAAATGACTGTACCTGAGTCAGAAATGATTGTATTTGAGTCAGAAATGATTGTATTTGAGTCAAATACAGACTTTTCTGTCTGCCGTTTAGTGTTATATTCAAGCATAGCATACGGTTTGCTGCGGGATGGCGCTGTATGTTCCGGCCTGCCTGTTGAGCCTGCCCCAAACGCGCCCTGTGCAGGCTTTTTGGGGGCTTTTTTTACCGGCGCTGCGCTTCGCTTGCGCTTTTTAAGAGTTTTTGGGGGAACCAGTTCCCCCAAACCCCCAACTAAAGGCTTTCTGCGTTGCGCTACTAACGCTATCAAAGCGCGATGAGGCGCCGCTTCTGGGTTGTGACTAAACCCACAAACCCTCACGCCGCAGGAAGCACCTGAAACAGCCTTCGGCTGCCCGCAGGGGGTGAAACAGCCTCCGGCTGCGCAGGGGGCTATGGCTGCCAGGAGTCAAGGGCTTTCTTAAAGGCCGGCGCCGAGGATTTGATAACGTTCTCGTCCACACAGTAGGCGAAACGCACCCAGCCGGACGCGCCAAAGCCGGAACCCGGAACACCCAGAATAAGGTGGGATTTAAGATGGGACACAAACGCCCGGTCGTCCCCGCCGGAAGGAACCTGACAGAAGAGATAAAACGCCCCCTCCGGCTCGGCGTAGGTTATGCCCGCACAATCAAGGACCTGCTTAAAACAATCCCGCCGCCGCGCGTACACCCCGACGTCAACCGCAGCGTCAGTAAGCTCTGCCACAATGCGCTGCATCAGCGCCGGGGCGTTCACAAATCCAAGGGTGCGTGTGGCATAGGCGAGGGCGCCTAGCACCTCCTCCTTGTCCCGTATCTCAGGATGCACCCCAATATACCCAATACGCTCCCCGGGCAGGGACAGGCTCTTGGAATAGGAACTTACCGCCAGGGACTCACGGTACGCCGCCAGCACCGGCGGAACCGGCACATACGCAATCTCCCGGTAAGGCTCGTCAGCGATAAGGTAGGGGAAGCGCCCCAGTCGTTTTCCGTGGGCCTCAAGGATACGGGCAAGGCCCGCGATAACCGCCGATGGATACACCCGCCCGGTGGGATTGTGGGGGGAATTGATAAGCACCGCGCCGGTACGCGCCGAAAGCGCCGCTTCTATTGAGCCAAGGTCAAGGCTGAAGTCCGGCAGCGTAGCCGCCGGCACCAGGCGGGCGCCGTGGTTCGCCGCGTAAGCCCGGTACTCCATGAAGTACGGCGAGGGGACCACCACTTCGTCATCAGGATTGAGGAGCGCCTTAAACACCACGTTAAGGCCGCCGGCGGCGCCGCAGGACATGACCACGCAGGACCCGTCAAGGCGCACCCCCTGATCCTGCGAAACCTTGGCTGCAAGGGCGTTCCGCGTCTCTTCATAGCCTGAGTTGGGCATATACCCGTGGGAACCTTTTTTGTCTTCCGCCGCAAGGCGCCTAAGCGCCCGGTGAAAATCCGGCGGCGGCTCCACATCAGGATTGCCCAGGGAAAAATCAAAGACCTTTTCCGGGCCGTGCTGCTTTTTAAGCCGGTTTCCTTCTTCAAACATTTTTCGTATAAGAGACGCCGAACCCAGGGCTTCCCGAATTCCGTTGGCAATAGGCATAGATACCCTCCAGTGTTTTATGCTTTCATAACAGAAAAATATATGATACCCTACATCATGGCTAATAGAAAGTGCGCGGCCCTGTCCCTTGAGGACTGTTTGAGCGCCGCTGATGAAACCGAGGTATGCGTGGTGCGGGAGAACGCGCTGGAAGAGGCGCCTGAAATCCTGCGGGATTGTTTCGGCGCGGACCCGGTCTGCTTTGTGGTGTCCGGCGGGTATACCTACGAGGCCGCAGGAAAGCGTCTTGAAGAGGCGCTTAAAAGCGCGGGGCTGGAAGTGCGCCTCCATGTGTTCCCTCCCTGTATCCACGCGGATTATGCTCATGTGGAAGCCCTGTCCCGCCTTTTCGCCGCGTCCCCTTCGGAAAGGGGGCCCCTCGTGCCGGTTGCGGCAGGCAGCGGCACCATAAACGACGTGGTAAAGCGGGCGGCCTTTGAGCAGGGCCTTCCCTATTTCTGCGCCGCCACTGCCGCTTCGGTTGACGGGTACACAGCAAACGGCGCGGCCCTGCTCTATGAGGGCTTTAAACAGACTTTTCCCTGTACCGCGCCCCGGGCGGTGGCGGCGGATACGAAGGTGCTCGCCCGGGCGCCGGCGTATCTTGCTTCCTCCGGCTTCGGGGACCTTGCCGGTAAGATAACCGCCGGGACCGACTGGATTATCGCGGAAAAGGCCGGCAGGTTCGGCGCCCCCGGGGCCGCGCCTATTGACGAGAAAGCCTGGGCCATGACCCAGAGCGGGCTTATGGACGCGCTCAATGCCTCGGCTGACGCGGCGAAAGGGGATTGCTCCGCGCTGGAGGCGCTGTTTTCCGCCCTTGCGGTTACGGGCTTCGCCATGCAGTACCACAAAAGCTCCCGCCCCGTGTCCAGCGCGGAACATTCGTTCAGCCATGTCTGGGAGATGGACGGCCTTACGATGCAAGACGGCGCGCCGGTAACCCACGGCCACAAAGTAACTATCGGCACCCTGCTTGCCACGGCGTTTACCGAACTGTTTTTCGCGGACAGCGCAGGGCCGCCGGAAACGCCCAGAGGCTTCGCCCGCCCCGGGCTGCCGGAGCGGGAAGCGGCAGCTGCCGGCGCGTTTTCCCGAGCCAGCGCTACGGCGCGGGATTTGGTGCTTAAAACCGTGGGGGAGAAGTTCATGGAGCCTGAGCGGGCGAAGCAGGTAAACGCGGGATTTTTAGACTGCTGGCAGGAAATCCGCAGCGCCGTGCTTGAGCGGCTCCTTCCCTACGGCGAACTGCGGGCGCTCCTTAAACGCGCCGCCTGCCCCCTCGCAGCCGAAGCAATCAACCTCAGCCGGACGCAGGCCATTGCCGCGGCCCGGCGGGCCCAGATGATACGAAACAAGTACAGCGTACTGGACCTTGCCTGGGACCTGGGCTGTTTTGAGACCGTGCTTGCCGCACTCGAAGATTCCGGGCAGTACCTTAGGTGAGGGAGGCTGAGGCGGCGCTGCCGGCGGCGGCGGCGCGGGAAAGCCCCTTTCAGCCCTTTATCGTGGAAGACGATCCTGCGTATCTGGTGGTGTATAAACCGCCTTTGATGCACACCGTGCCGTTACGCCTGCGAAAACAGGGGCGCCTTGATGAGGGGGATGCCCATAATACCACCCTGCTTGACTGGTGCGCGGCGCGGTTCCCGCAGGTTCTTGAGCCTCGCGGGGCAAACCTATGGGAAGGCGGGATGGTGCACAGGCTGGATTATGAGACCCAGGGGCTGACGCTGGCGGCAAAGACTCAGGCGGCGCTTGACTGGTTCCGCGCCCAGCAGGAGCAGGGGTTTTTTACCAAGACCTACGGCGGGGTGTGCCAAAAGGCGGCGCTGATACCGGGGTTCCCGCCGGCGCCGGCGTTTACCGGCGCCCCCTGCGCGGTTGAGAGCGGGTTCCGGCCTTTCGGACCGGGCAGAAAAGCGGTGCGTCCGGCGCTGTATCAGGGAAGGCCCTACCGCACGGAGATACTTTCAGCGCGGCCATGCCAAGGCCGGGTGTTTTTTAAGGCCCGTATCGCCCGGGGTTTCCGCCACCAGATACGCTGCCATCTTGCGTGGCTTGGGTTTCCCCTGCACAACGACCGCTTGTACGGCGGCGCCTTGGGGGAGGGATTTTTCTTTTATCTGGCCGCGCTGTCCCTCTCGTTCAAGGATCCGCGCTTCCGCCGCCTCAGGACCGTGTCCGCCGCTGCCGCGGGTAAACCGCGGGGGATTGCCAGGGACGGCCCTTGCCGCTATACTGGGCAAAATATTTTTTTAAATAAGCGAGGAAATACATGATTCGAGGCGGAGATATCGCCAAAGGAACGTGCCTGCTCCAAAAGGGACAGCCGTATATCGTGGTGGAACGAGAATTTGTGAGCCCGGGAAAGGGCGGGGCTTTTGCCCGGGTCAAAATGAAAAGCCTCAAAGACGGCTCTGTCCTGACCCAGACCATTATGACCCAAACGGCGGTTGAAGACGCGCAGGTGGAGGTCCGGGCCTGCCAGTATCAGTATGCGGATACGGACGCCTATCACTTCATGGATACCGCAACCTTCGACCAGTATGAAGTGCCTATCGCCGGCTCCGGAATGGAAGATAAAAAATACTACCTGAAAGAAAACGAAACCTACGAGCTTACCATTTGGGAAGGAAAGGTTATTGACATCAAGATACCCTATAAAGTGGTTTTTATTGTGGCTGAAAGCGAAAACTATGTGAAAGGCGACACGGTCTCAGGGGCGACCAAGCCCGTTGTTACCGAAACGGGGCTTACAGTCAGGGTGCCGCTCTTTATCAATCAGGGGGAGAAAATACTGGTCAATACCGAAACCAATGAATATGTGGAACGGGTGAACAAGTAGTGAGCGGCGATTCCTGCGGGCTTGAGGAGCGTACTGCGGCGCTGTATACCACAAAAGAGACGCGCTTCGCGTTTCGGGGGCGGACATTCGCCTTCGCCCTCTCACAGGGGCTTTTCAGCGCCGCGTCTATTGACCGGGGCAGCAGCCTCCTCCTTAAAACCCTGTCAAAAATACTGGATGAAGACCGGGCGCGGGGGGCGCCGGCGCCGGAGACGGTGCTTGACTCAGGATGCGGCATAGGGGTCCTGGGGATATGCGCGGCAGCGGCGCTTGATTCAAGCCGCGTCCGCTGCCAGGACCGGGACCAGCTTGCCGCCGTGTTCACCCGGCACAACGCCCGTAAAAACAACATCCCTCCTGACCGGCTTTCCGCCCATACGGAGATGCTGCTTGCAAGCCCCCCTGAGGCCCGATGGGATTTAATCCTTTCCAACATTCCCGCCAAAGCGGGAAAGCCGGTGCTGGAAGACTTTGTTATCCGGTCGGCATCGCTCCTTACGCCCCAAGGACGGGCGCTCATCGTGGCGGTCAATCCGCTGGCAGCGCATTTTCGATTATGGATCGCCAAAGCAGGCGCCCCGCTCTTGCGGGAGGAGCAGGGGCCGGGGCATACGGTCTTCATGTACGGGCATAATCCCCTGGGCAACAACGCCCTGCACGAGCGGGGAGGGCTTTGGGATATTCCTGCGTACCGCCGCGCTGCCGGCGTATACCAGCTTGAGGGGGTCTCTTACGAGCTTGACTCGGTGTACGGGGTCAGGGACTTTGACCAGCCCGGGGGCGCGGTCCGGGCCGGGGCGAAACTGATTGCCCGCTGGGGCGCGCGCCTCCTCCCCCTGTCCGGCGCCGTGCTTATCCACGAACCGGCCCAGGGGCATTTCCCCGCATGGCTTATCAAATATCTTGCTATGCTGGGGGCGCCGCTTCCGCAGAAGGTGGTGCTTTCGGGGAGGAATATCCTCGCGCTTGAAATCTCCCGCCGCAACATCGCGAAAAACAGCCAAAACGCCCTTGAAATCGACACGGTTCCGCTGGTTGACCTTGCGCTGGCGTGGGAACAGGCGGCGCTGCCAGAGGGCTGCCGCCTTATAGCGGCGTTTCCCGAACCAGTGCCGCAGGCTGCCCGCCCTTTCTGGGAGGGTATGGCGCCGCTCTTGGCGGAAGGGGGCGCAGGTATACTGTGCCTTCCCGCGTGGGAAGCGGCGCGGTCTGACCGGGAGAAACACCCGTCCCTTGCCCGCCTCTTTGAGGCCGCGCAAAAAGGCTTCCGCGCCTTTGCCCGCCGCAAGTCAAATCCGCGCTAGCACCGTTGGAACCGCGGCTGCAGCAATGACCGCGGCGGCAAACCCGTAATCAAAAGGCCCTGCCTTCCGGTTCGCCGCGCCCTGATAGACCCCGTGAAACCCGCGGCATTTCATGGCCTGATACACCCGCTCGGCCCGGTCAAAACTCCGCAGCACAAGCTGCCCCAGAAAACTCCCCATATCCCCCATCCCTATCCCGCTGCTGTCCGGCGCCCGGAGTTTGTACGCGGTGACCATAGAGGCCGCCTCCCCAAGGAGTACCCCGATGTACCGGTAGGTCATCACCAGCTGGAGGCTCAGTATTTTGGGCAGCCCCAGGCCGCACAGGTGGCAGGCGATTTCAACAAATGAGGTGGTGGCGATCAGTATGAGCACCGCCAGCACGGTGAGCGCGGCTTTGAGCATAATCGAGCAGAACGAGAGGACGCCTGAGGTTATCGTTATCCCGCCCAAAGAGAAAGCCGGCTCTCTTATCATAACAAGGCTGCTTATGCCGCCCATGAGGGAGAAGGGGAGCGCCGTCAGAAGCCGCAGGAAAAGCGGCTTAAAAGGCGTGTCAGAGAGGGGCATCAACACTGCGGGATACAGGAAAAACGGCATAAGAGCGCTCACCTTACCGGCAGGAATAGAAACCACCGCCAGAATATAGGCAAACGCGCCGATTATTTTGACCCGCGGGTGGAGGCGGTGTACCGGCGAGTTTCCTAATGCCAGCTGCTCAAGCCGGTCTATCTCGTATCCGGCGCGGGAGAGGTTCACGATGCCGCGCTTTTCCGCCGCGCGCGATGGATAGCGAAGCCTATGCCCCCTGCGATGAGCAGGGTGATAACGCTCCCTGCAATACCCGCCGCAGCGGTTCCCAAAGGCGAGCCCTCTTCATCGCCGGCAAAGCCGTAGTCCGGCATGAACGCGGTGCTTTCCACCACCGCGCCGGCTGTCTCGTGCACCGGCCCCTCCCGCTCAAGCTCCGCAGTGCCCGCGACCCCTTCCATAGACCACTCAAGCCCGTCCGGGTACGCCGAAGCGAACAGGGACAAAAGGCCCGCGGTAACTGCCGTCAAAACCCCCAGGGTTATCAAGACCTTTTTGAGGGGGGCCCCTGCGGGAATGGGGGAACTTCCTGCGGCGCTCTCCAGAATCTCCGGCCTCAGGCTTTGCACATAACAAAGCACCCCGGCAGTAACAAGCCCTTCCACAATGCCTATGGCAAGGTGGATGGGCTGCATAAGGAGCAGGAACGCGCCGAACGGGAGTTCGGTAATGCCGGAAAAAAGGGTTTCAAGCACCACGCCGAACGCGCCTATCTGGAGCCCCGCCGCCGCCGCCGCCACTGACGCGGCGGCGATACGTTTTTTGTCCATGCTGTTTTTGACAAGGGGCTTAAATATAAAAGGATAGGCAAAGAGGCACGGGATAACCCCCATGTTAAAGACATTACAGCCCCATGCAAGAAGCCCGCCGTCGGCAAAGAACAGGCATTGAATGAGCAGCACCGATGCAAGGGTAAGGAGCGCGGGAAAGGGGCCGAGGAGCGCGGCAAGCAGGATGCCCCCGCCTATGTGGCCGCTTGAGCCGGTGCCGGGGATCGTGAAATTGATCATCTGCCCTGCGAACACGAGCGCGCCCATGACGCCCATCATGGGTATTTTTTTCTCGTCCAGTTTGTCTTTGGCGGTCTGTTTGACCGCGTATCCAAGTGCCGCGGCGCTCACCGCGGTCATTACCCCGCCTACCGCCGGGGAAAGCAAAGCGTCAGCCATGTGCATAACGTTTCCTCCTAAAAATTAAAGGCCCTGAGAAGCCCCGCCTGTTTCATACAGGCGAAGACCTTCATGGCCTTTTTTGTGTAATACGAACATGAAAAAGAGTAAAAAACAGGATAATTTGCGGCGCAGCACCGGTCTTCATGGCCGAACCCGCGCACTGTTGCCAGTATACCCGCTCCCAATTCCCCCTGTCAACCCCCTGCGCCCCCTGCGGCAGCCGTAGGCTGTTTCACGTGCTTCTTGTGGCGCCCCCTGCGGGGGATTCAGGTGCTTCCTGCGGCGAGAGGGTTCGCAATTTTAGTCACAACCCAGAAGCGGCGCCTCAGCGGAATTCGACGGCGGAAGGGCGCGAGGTAGGAAGCCTTTATGGGTGGCGTGG
>JAITHF010000037.1 GCA_031280115.1 Spirochaetaceae bacterium
TGGGGACTGTGGCCGAAGCGTTGAGCGCCCAAGCCGGCGGCGCGGATTATCGTGGGGTAGGCGCGGTGTTTCCCACCGGAAGCAAAGCCGACGCCGGAGGCGCCATAGGGCTTGGGGCGCTTGCTGAAATCTGCGCCGCCGCGCGTATTCCGGCTGCGGCCATAGGCGGCATCAATCGAGAGAACGCCGGCGCCGTTATGAACGCCGGCGCCGCGGGTATCGCGGTCATCTCGGCGATTCTCTCTCAAAAAGACATACAAGGCGCGGCAGCGGCGCTGCGCCAGATTCAGGGACGGCCATGCGCCCTGCCTCTTTAATAGAGCAGCTTGCAAGCCGCTATGCCGCGGCGATTTTCGATTTTGACGGCACCTTGGCGGACTCGATGGATGTCTGGGACACGGTGTGCCGGCGCTGGCTTACGAGTAAGGGGATATATGCAGGCGAGGCCCTTGAGCGGGACATCTCGGCCATGACCTTGACCCAGTCAGCCGAGTACGTCCGCAGGCAATACGGCCTCTCCCTGCCGGTATCCTGCGTGCTGGAAGAGTGGGAAGAGCTGGTATGCCGCCAGTATCTCCATACGGTTCCCCTGAAAGCCGGGGCCGCGGCGCTTGCGGCTGATTTGGCCCGGCGGGGCATGAAGATGGGGATAGCCACCTCGTGTTTCCCCGCCGCCTGCGAGGGCGCCCTTGCCCGGCATGGGATACGGGAGTATTTTTCCGCTATTCTGTATACCCATGAAGCAGCCCGGGATAAGACCTTTCCTGACGTGTACCTTGCCTGTGCCGCCCGTCTGGGGGCAGCGCCTGAATCCTGCGTGGTATTCGAGGATTTTCCGGCAGCGGCCTCTGGGGTAAGAGCCGCAGGCATGGGGCTGGTAGCGGTATATGACCGCCATTCAGCCAAGCACTGGGATGCCTTTCGGCACGAGGCCGACTTCGCCCTCCTGCCTGTAAGATGATACCCAAGGCGCCCCGCCTTTTATGCGGGAAGCATCCGCCCAGAGGGAGGGTGATTTTATTTTATGGTTATAAGTTCGTATGCGCCGCTTCCAAGGCCGATACGCTCGGCGTGATGTATCTGGCTCCGCCAGTCCGTTGCCGGGTGAATATCCGTGAAATGATCTTTATGGGTACGCTCCCGCTCGGATAACACGCTGGTCGGAATAACCGGCGCGCTGTTCACCGCGTCAATGCAGGCTTTGTCCAGGGCCACCGGATCGAAACTGGCGAAGATGCCGATGTCCGGCACCACAGCCGCGTCGTTCTCTCCGTGGCAGTCGCAGTACGGGGAAACCTGATTGACTACGCTGATATGAAAGTGGGGGCGTCCGTCGAGAACCGCCTTGCAGTATTCGGCCATCTTGCTGTTCAGCGCCTCGCCGCTTGATTCGCTTTGATTGGCAATGGCGTGATAGTTGCAGACGCCGATACACCTGCCGCATCCTACGCACAGGTTTTGGTCAATACGGGCTTTTTTGGCGTCATCGAACACAATGGCGTTCTGGTTACAGAAAGACGCGCAGGCCTTACACCCTACGCAGACATCCTTGCCGACCTGGGGCTTGCCGTCGTTGTGCATCTGCATCTTACCTGCGCGGCTGCCGCTGCCCATGCCTACGTTCTTGATGGCCCCGCCGAAGCCGGAACATTCGTGCCCCTTAAAATGGTTCAGGGAAATCAGGATGTCCGCATCCATAATGGCCCGGCCTATGCGGGCGCTCTTACAGTACACGCCGCCTTTAACCGGCACTTCCACATCGTCGATGCCCTTTAAGCCGTCGGCGATGATGTTCTGGCAGCCTGTGGAAAGCGGGGAGTAGCCGTTCTCCATAGCCGCGTCAAGGTGGGCAAGGGCGTTGTTGCGCCTGCCCACGTAGAGGGTGTTGCAGTCCGTAAGAAACGGCCTTCCCCCCAGCGCTTTTATCCGGTCCGCCACGGTCTTGGCGAAATTGGGGCGGAGAAAAGACAGGTTCCCGGGTTCTCCGAAGTGAATCTTCACTGCCGCGTATTTCCGCTTAAAATCAATGGTTTCGATTCCCGCTTTGCTCATAAGCCTGTCCAGTTTCACCAGCAGGCTTTCCCCCACTTTGCAGCGCATATCCGTAAAATAAACCTTCGCTCCGCTCATGTTTCCTCTCCTGTTATGTATTCAAATTAAACAGATGAAATGAGAGAATACCGCTGCTTTCATAGCAGCTGGTTTTCAATCTTATACTAATATACTAACGGTAACAAAAATAAAAATAAAAGGCCATAAAGACCTGCGCCCTTCACGGGCTTTTCTTGCGCTTGATTTTGGCCCAGGTATCCCGCAGGCCCAGGGTCTTATTAAACACCGGCATCCCGTCAACCGTGTCCCTGTCGCGGGTGAAATAGCCCAGGCGCTCGAACTGGTACCGGTCTTCCGGCGCGGCCAGCGCCAGAGAGGGCTCGCCGTACCCCCGCACAATCTCAAGGGAATCAGGGGTAAGGTTGTCCAGAAACGACCCGCCATCAGGGACATCCATAGGCCGGTCGGTGCTGAAGAGATAATCATAGAGCCGCGCTTCAAGAGGGATACTGTCTGACACGGAAACCCAGTGGATCGTGCTTTTTACTTTCCGGTTGTCCGAAGCGTTGCCCCCTTTGGTGGCCGGATCGTACACAGCCCGTACCGCGCTCACTCTGCCGGTAACCGGATCGCGGTCAAAGCCCGTGCAGGTAATGATATAGGCGTAGCGCAGACGTACCGAGTTGCCCGGAAAAAGCCGGTAGTATTGGGGCGGAGGCGTTTCCTCAAAATCCTCCTCTTCTATCCACAGTTCCCGGGAAAAAACAATCCCTCTGTTTCCGGCGCTGGGATCTTCAGGATTATTCACCGCCTCAAGGATCTCCCGCCGGTCTTCCTCCCAGTTCTCG
>JAITHF010000038.1 GCA_031280115.1 Spirochaetaceae bacterium
AAACCCCCGCTAACGGCTTCCTGCTTTGAGCCGCTAACGCCATCGAAGTCCGCTGAGGCGCCGCTTCTGGGTTGTGACTAAACCCCCAAACCCTCTCGCAACAAGAAGCACGTGAACCCCCTTCGGGGGCAGCCTCCGGCTGTTAGATGAGGAGGCGTTCGTGATGATAGGCCCGGGCGCGCAGGGCTTTTACGGACTGGTCCGCAAGGTAGTCGTCAAACCGCATCACCCGGTCAATAAGTCCCTCAGGCAGAATCTCCACAATCCGGTTCGCCACTGAATTGACAAACTGGTGGTCATGGGCGTTAAACAGCACCACCCCCTTAAACGCCGCAAGCCCGTCATTCAGCGCGGTAATGGCCTCAAGGTCAAGATGGTTCGTGGGCTCGTCGAGAATAAGCGCGTTCGCACCGGAAAGCATCATCCGCGCAAGCATGCAGCGCACCTTCTCGCCGCCGGAAAGCACGTCCACCGGTTTAAGCGCCTCGTCGCCGGAAAAAAGCATCCGCCCCAGAAAACTACGCACATAGGTCTCGTCCTGATCCGGCGAATACTGCTTGAGCCAATCCGCAATCGAAAGGCCGCCGGCAAACCACCGGGCGTTCTCTTTGGGAAAATACGAGACGCTTATGGTCTGGCCCCAGGCGTATTCGCCGGCAGCAGCTTTCTTTTCACCGGCGATAAGGTCGAACAGCGCTGACTTCGCCTGATGTTCAAGCCCCACAAAAGCAATCTTGTCCCCTTTGTTCACGGTGAGGCTGAAACGGGAGAGGGCGCCGTCTTCGGAACTTACGTCCTCAAGGCGCAGCACCTTGTTCCCAACCTCCCGCTCCGGCTTGAAGCCCACATAGGGAAACTTCCTGCTGGTTACGGTGATGCCCTCAAGGTCAAGTTTTTCCAGCACCTTCTTGCGGCTCGTGGCCTGCCGGCTCTTGGCGGCGTTCGACGCGAAGCGCTGGATAAACTCTTTGAGCTCCCGGGACTTTTCCTCCCGCTTTTTAAGCTGGTCCCGGGCCTGGCGCTGGAGTATCTGGCTCATCTGGTACCAGAAATCGTAGTTCCCTGAATAGGCGGTGATTTTCCCGAAATCAATATCGCATATCTGGGTGCACACGGCGTTGAGAAAATGCCGGTCATGGGAAACCACAATCACCGTGTTGGGGAAATCCATGAGAAAATCCTCAAGCCACGCGATTGATTCAAGGTCAAGCCCGTTGGTGGGTTCGTCAAGGAGGAGGATATCCGGATTGCCGAACAAAGCCTGCGCCAAGAGCACCCGCACCTTCTTTGATTCGTCAATCTCCGCCATAACCTTCCCCTGATCCGCCTCCTCAATGCCCAGGCCGGAAAGTATCTGGCCGGCCTGGGACTCCGCCTCCCAGCCGCCCAGTTCAGCGAAATCCCCCTCAAGCTCGCTTACCCGCAGCCCGTCGGCCTCGGAAAAGTCTTCTTTGGCGTAAATCGCTTCCCGCTCTTTCTGTACCGCGTAGAGTTTGGGATACCCCATAATCACGGTTTCAACCACCGGAAACGCTTCAAAGGCAAAATGGTCCTGCCGCAAAACCGCGACCCGCTCGCCGGGGCTCACGGAAACCGCGCCCCGCCCGTGTTCCGCCTCGCCTGCGATAATTTTGAGGAACGTCGACTTCCCCGCGCCGTTGGCGCCGATAATCCCGTAGCAGTTGCCTGCGGTAAATTTAAGGTTCACATCCTTAAATAACGTGCGCTCCCCGTAACTGAGGCTCATATCGGTAATTGTTACCACCTGTTAATCCTTTTTGGAAACCAATCGTCTTAAAAAGCCGAAAAAGCGCTCCAGCAGGCCGCTCTGTTCTGCGGGCTTCTTCGAGCCGGGCCCGTTCCGCGGCGCCGGCGCCTGCCGGTCCCGCTCGGGCGCGCGGCTCTTCTCCGCGCCGGCAGGGGCGGGCCGCCCCCGCTCCTGGCCCTTATTTCCGGCTGCCGGCGCTTGCGGCGGAAACCCGTCAGCGCCGGCTTTGGCGCGGTGGGCGGGTTTGCGGTTCCCGTACTTCCGCTTGTAATACAGCATCCGCTCGTCAAAAGAAAGGTGGGAAATGTCCTCATCGCCGATTTCAGGGCGCCGCCGCCGGAACGGGCCGCTCCGCTGGAAGCCCTGCCTGCCCTCCCCTTTCCCGTCCCGCCGGTCCCGTTTGTCCCTCCGGTCCCGGGCATCTCTCCACGGGCCCCTTGTTTCCCGCTCTTCTTCCCTTCCGCCCCCCTCTCTTCCCGCCCTTCCCTCTTTTTCAAAGGGGCGCCCGTCAGTTCCGGACCTGCTGTACTCGCGGCTCCTGCGCCGCTGCCCGCTCCTGCGCCCCCAGCGCAGGCGCTTCTCCTCTTTGGGCGCCTCTTTCCGCTCCCGGTACACGGCGGTCTGCACCCGGGACCCTTCGCTCTTATCCGGCGCGTAAAGGTCTTCGCCCGCCACCTCTGCGGCGATCTTCTTGCCGATGTACTTTTCAATCGCCGGCAGCTCGTACACGTCAAGTTCGCTGGCCAGGGTGATGGCTTTGCCGGTTTTGCCTGCCCGGGCGGTTCTGCCTATGCGGTGCACGTAGTTCTCTGTTTCGTTGGGAACGTCGTAATTCACCACCAGCGCCAGATCCGCGATGTCAAGCCCCCGGGCCGCCACGTCGGTGGCCACCAGGTAGCGTACCGCGCCGGCCTTGATGTCGTCGATAATTCTCAGGCGCTTGGATTGGGGGAGGTCCCCGATGATAAACTCGCACTCGTAGCCGTTCATAGCAAGCCGCTTTGCCACGATTTCGGTATACCGCTTGGTATTGCAGAAGATGATGGCGCTTTCAGGGGCCTCTTTTTTGAGGATGCCCAGGAGGATTTTCATTTTGTCATGGGACTGCACGTGGTACAGGCGCTGGTCAACCTCGTCAACGGTCACGGTTTCAGGGGCGATCTCGATTTCCAGCGGGGATTTGGTGTATTCCCATGCGAGGTTTTTGACCCAGGCGTTCAAGGTGGCGCTGAACAGCATGGTCTGCCTCCGGTCTACCGGCGGGACCGCCTTGATAAGTTTGCGCAGGTCAGGGTAAAAGCCCATGTCGAACATCCGGTCGGCCTCGTCGAGCACGAGGAACGCGATGTCCATGA
This sequence comes from Spirochaetaceae bacterium, assembly GCA_031280115.1. Lineage (GTDB taxonomy): Bacteria > Spirochaetota > Spirochaetia > Treponematales > Breznakiellaceae > JAITHW01. The sequence goes on from JAITHF010000038.1 coordinate 3,124, forward strand.
GGTTCATGTAGCCGGACTGGTTAAGGTCGAGCACCCGCCCCGGGGTTCCCACCAGTATCTGGGCGTTATCTTTGAGGGTCTGCTGCTGCTGGGTATAGCTGACCCCGCCGTAAAAGCTGCCCATTTTGAAGGGCAGGTATTTTCCCAGAAGTTTGGCCTCTTCTTCGACTTGAACCGCCAGTTCCCGGGTGGGGACCATGATAATCGCTTTTTTGCCGGCCAGAAGGGGCTCGGCCAGGAGGCGTTGAAAGATAACGATTAAGAACGCGGCGGTTTTGCCGGTTCCGGTCTGGGATTGGACGTAGAGGTCCTGGCCTCCAAAAGCGTTGGCAAGTACCTGTTCCTGTACCGGCATACAGGTACGGTATTCTGCGTCCGCGATGCCCCGTTGGAGGTCGGGGTGTAAGTTTAATTCCGTAAATTCCATATTATGTTAGAGGTATATCTTATTTCTTTCATAATGACCACCCCCTGCGCAGCCGAAGGCTGTTTCAGTGACTCAAGGCAGCCGAAGGCTGTTTCAATGGCAGGCCGGCCCCTTGCGGCGCCTCAGCGGACGCCGCAGACGAAAGGGCGCAGCGCAGGAAGCCTTTATGGGTGGTGTGGAGGGTCTATGACCCTCCACATTTATTCCAAAAGCACAAGCGAAGCGCAGCGCGTAAAAAAACGCAGGGGCTTGAAAAACTATTGGCGGTGCGGTTTAGAGGGCAGCCTGCGGCTGTTTCAACGGCAGGCCGGCCCCTTGCGGCGCCTCAGCGGACGCCGCAGACGAAAGGGCGCGGGGCAGGAAGCCTTTATGGGTGGTGTGGAGGGTCTATGACCCTCCACATTTATTCCAAAAGCACAAGCGAAGCGCAGCGCGTAAAAAAACGCAGGGGCTTGAAAAACGATTGGCGGTGCGGTTTAGAGGGCAGCCGGAGGCTGTTCCCTTACGGGAAGTTCGCAAAAGAAGGCGCAAAACATGAAGCGCCGGCAGCCTGCGGCTGTTTCAGCAGCCGTCGTTTGCACTATGAGGCGCAAAACATGAAGCGCCGGCAGCCTGCGGCTGTTTCAGCAGCCGTCGTTCGCACTATGAGGCGCAAAACATGAAGCGCCGGCAGCCTGCGGCTGTTTCAGCAGCCGTCGTTTGCACTATGAGCCGCAAAACAGGAAACGCCGGTAAAAAAGCCCTCCAAATTCTCTTAAAAGAGGCGCGAAGCGCCGGTAACTCATTATATACTAATGAATTATGCGGAGGCAGGATAGTTTTTCTTGATACCAAAATAACTT
>JAITHF010000161.1 GCA_031280115.1 Spirochaetaceae bacterium
CTCACCGCAGGAAGCACGTGAATCCCCCGCAGGGGGTGAAACAGCCTCCGGCTGCTACGGGTGGGTGAGGTGCTGTTCCAGCCTTCTCAAGATTTTCTTTAAGCCCTCGTCCTGTATGCGCTCATCCAGCGCCGCAGACGGGCCTCCCGCCTCCTTGAAGGAAGCGTCAAGCCCGGCGCGTTCAGGAACCGGCGGCGCCGGCGGGAACAACCGGGACCGGCTTAACCGGAAAACCATGCCGCTAATGCCCAGTTCAGGAAAACGCTGCCGCGCCTCCTGTAAAAGCAGGCGCTGTTTGGCTTGCAGCACCTGCACCCACCCCGGATGATCCGCCTCAACACGCACCACCCCCCGGTCCAGCGCCGCAATACGGGAGTGGGACGCGGCACGGGAAATGCCGCAGGAGCGCGCCACCTCCTCCCATGAGGCAAAAAGCCCTGCGTACCCCCTGGCCCTGTGAAGGCTCTCTTTGTTAAATAAAACTGAAAGCACTTCCCCTGCCTTCTTCATCGTTTGTCCCTCCGCGCTCAGAATACTCCCTTCAAGCGGTTTTATCCAGACCTTTATTGCGGAATTATTTTTTTTACGCTATCTTTTAATATGAAAAAAATGAAAAATATGAAAAATAAATTTCTATAACGGGACTGAAATAAAATGAAAATAAAAGACCGCTACGCCCCGTCCCCCACAGGGCTCCAGCACATAGGCGGGGTGAGAACCGCGCTCTTTAACTATCTTTTCGCAAAATCCCTGGGCGGAACCTTCGTGCTGCGCCTGGAAGACACCGACCGCGCCCGCTTTGATACGAAGTTCGTCCAAAACCTCTATGACACGTTCCGGTGGCTCGGCCTGCAATGGGACGAGGGGCCTGACAACGGGGGGCCTGCCGCGCCCTATATCCAGTCAGAGCGGCTTGGCCTGTACCGCAGGCACGCGCAGGAACTTGCCGGCGCGGGGAACGCCTATTATTGCTTCTGCTCCCCCCAGCGCCTTGCCGCGCTCAGGGAGGCCCAAGGCGCCGAAGCCGGTTATGACCGGCGCTGCCGGAATATGGGCAGGGGCGAACAGGAGGCGCTGGAAGCCCGCGGCGAAGTTCCGGTGCTGCGCCTTAAAATCCCCCTTGAAGAAGGCGCGGCCACCGTGTTCCGCGACCGCCTCCTTGGAACGGTAACATGGAAAAACGCTGACATTAACAGCGATCCGGTGCTGCTCAAGTCAGACGGGTTTCCCACGTATCATCTTGCCAATGTGGTGGACGATCATCTTATGGGCATAACCCATGTCTTGCGCGCCCAGGAGTGGCTGCCGTCAACGCCGGTCCATGTGATTATGTACCGCGCCTTCGGGTGGGAGCCCCCTGAGTTCTGCCACCTCCCGATGGTGATGGGCCCGGACGGCAAGAAACTCAGCAAACGCCACGGCGCCACCAGCATAGACGAGTTCCGGCGCCAGGGATACCTTCCAGAGGCGCTTATCAATTATGTGGCCCTCCTGGGCGCCTCCTATGAAGAGGGCAAAGATATGTACACCCTGGCGGAACTGGCCGCGCGTTTCAGTATTGACAAGCTCAACAAGGCGCCGGCGGTTTTTGACTATAAAAAACTCGAATGGTACAACAGCCGGTATATACGGGGGAAAACTGACGGGGAGCTTGCCCGCCTTGCCCTGCCCTGGGCGCGGGAGGCCGGCCTTTTCGGGGCCCAAGGCGCGGAGCCGGCAGAGGCCCAGTACGCGGCCTTTTCAAGCGCGATGCCCCTTATTCGGGAACGGGTCTCGTCCCTCAGGGAAATACCCGGCAAGATACGCTACCTCTTCGCTGAGCCGGACCTCCCCCCTGCCGCCGACTTTATCCCCAAAAAGAAAGACCTGGCCGAAACAGTGCGGCTCTTGAGTATAGGCCGGGGCTTTATAGCGGCCATAGGGCCGGCAAGCGACAGGGAAGCGGAAGATCTGGCCAAAGAACAGGCCGGAAAAGCCGGGGTTGCACTGGGGGACCTTATGACGCCCCTGCGGGCGGCGCTGACCGGTTCAAAAGTAAGCCCCCCTCTTTTCGGCAGCATCCGTATACTAGGGCGGGAGCGCTCACTTGCGCGGGTTGACCGGGCGCTCCGCTTTCTTAACGGCTGAAGCGGCAAAGGAGAGCATCCGTGGCGCAGACAGGCCCTTCTTTTTCTTTTACCCATTCTTTGACCCAAACCCAAGAACAGCGGCTCAAAATGAGCCCCCAGCTCTACCAGTCCCTGCGGCTTATGGAGCTTCCGCTTGCGGAGCTTCGGGAGAAGATAGGGGAGGAGCTTGTCCGCAACCCCGCGCTGGAAGTGCTTAAAGAGCCTGCCGGCGCGGCCTCCCTTGACGCCCCGGCGCCTCCTCTTAAAGAGGCGGATGATTACTCCGAGGCTGCGCCGGATTCCGGCTTTGCCCGGGCTTTCGGGGATTCCCCCGGAAATCAGGGCTTTATCGAAGGCGCGCCCTCCCGGGGGGAAACCTTGCAGGAACATCTCCTCTGGCAGCTGCGGCTTGAGCCTGTCAGCGCGGACACCCGCCGGATAGGGGAACTGCTTATTCAGAATCTTGACGGCGACGGCTTTCATAAGGAGCCTGTGGGCCTGCTTCTTAGCGGGGAGGCGGAAGAGCGGGTTAAAGCGGCTATGCAGGTTGTGCGGAGGCTCGATCCGGCGGGAACCTGCGCCGCTGACTATAAAGAGTCCCTCTTCATACAGGCCGGCCTTACCGGCGATACCCGCATGGTTCAGGCGCTCCCCTGCCTTGAGGACCTTGAACGGGGGAGGTTCGAGCGGGTGGGGAAAAAGCTGGGCTGTTCCGCGGCGGACGCGGCGGCGCTGTTTAAGCGGGTCAAGACCCTCTCCCCGTTTCCCGGCAGGCGCTTTTATGCAGGGGATACCCGCTACGTGGTGCCGGACGTCTGGATACTCCGCAAAGAGGGGGGCTTTATCATCCGCCTTAACAACGAGGATATTCCGGTGCTCGGCATCCAGCCTTTTTTTATGCACGTGTCCCAAAACAGGGGCGGGCCGGAAGACAAGGCGGCAAGGGATTTTGCACGGGAGAACATTAAAGAGGCCCGCTGGTTTATCCAGTCCATCAACCAGCGCAACCACACGCTGCTGCGGGTTTCCCGGGCCATCGTGCTGTTCCAGCGGCGGTTCTTCGAGAAAGGCCCTAAATACCTGGCGCCCCTGACGCTGCGGGACATCGCCTCCGGGCTCGGGGTCCATGAAACCACCGTTTCCCGGGCCTCTCACGGGAAATATATGCAGACCCAGTGGGGCATCTTCGAGATACGCCATTTCTTTACCAATTCCATAAGCGGCGCAGGCTCCCAAGGCTCGCCCTATTCTAAAGAAGGGGTCAAAGAGATTATCAAAGATATTATCTCTCAGGAAAGCAGGCGTTTTTCGGATAACGAGATCGCCCGCATCCTTGCGGACCAGGGCATACCCCTTGCGCGGCGCACTGTGGCCAAGTACCGCGGAGAGCTTGAGCTGGGGTCGTCTTTTACCCGTAAAAAAGCCGGCGGTTAGGCCGTGTCAGGGATCTGCCTTTATAACGGGACCGTTATGACCGGTTTCGCCGCTATGGAACAGTGCGCGGTGCTCATTGAGGGCCGGCGCATCGCGGACGTGTTCTCCCAAAAGCGGTTTGAAAAAAAGCGCTTCGGCCCGGAGGTCAAACGTATCGACGTGGCAGGGTCGTATATTGTCCCGGGCTTTATTGACACCCACATTCACGGCTTCGGCGGCTTCGGCACCGAGGACTGCGACGCTTCCTCGCTTTTAGAAATGTCCCGCATCCTGTGCCAATACGGGGTAACCGCGTTTAACCCCACCATATACCCGGGGGAGCGTATGCTTGAGGCCGCCGCCTGTGCAGCGGGGGCTATGGGCAGGGAGGAGGGGGCGCGGATAATGGGCCTGCACCTGGAGGGACCCTTTCTTTCGCCGGCGCGCCTGGGGGTCCAGCGGCCTGAAACGGTGAAAGCCGCGGACCCGTCCCTTATGGAGCGGCTGTGGCAGGCCGCCTCAGGGCGGATTGTCAATATGACCGTGGCCCCTGAGATAAAGGGGATGCGGGAGATCGCGCTGTACTGTATCAAAAAGGGCATCCTGCTTCAGGCCGGGCACACTGACGCCTGCTATGAACACATGGTCGAGGGTATGCAGGCCGGAATACTCCATGCGACCCACCTTTTTAACGCCATGAGCAAACTGGACCACCACAACCCGAACGCGGTGGGGGCCGCGCTTATCCATCCTGAAATGTCCTGCGAAGTTATTGCCGACGGGTGCCACGTGCATCCTGACCTCTTTAAGCTGCTCCTGCGGGACAAGCCGCTTAATAAGATCGTGCTGGTAACTGACGCGCTCAAGAGCGCGGGGCAGAAAGACCCGCCTTTTTTCGCCAACAATGAAGAGGTGGTGTTTCAAGACGGCGTATTCCGCCGGAAGCGGGACAATGTTATCGCCGGTTCGGGGCTTACCATGTTACGGGGGGTGCAGAACCTCCGTTCTTTCGGCTTCAGCCTTGAAGACGCGGTAAAGACCGCCGGTTTTAATCCGGCCCAGGTGATGGGCTACACCCGCAAGGGCGCCATTATTCCGGGGCGCGACGGGGATATAACGGTTTTCAATAAGGACTTTGAGGCGCTTCTTGTCCTAGTAGAAGGGGTCATCAAAAAAAACCTCTTCTAACAGCCGGAGGCTGTTTCACACCCTGCGGGCAGCCGAAGGCTGTTTCACGTGCTTCCTGCGGTGAGAGGGTTTGCACGTTTAGTCACCCCCTGCGGGGGATTCAGGTGCTTCTCGCGGTGAGAGGGTTCGCGGGTTTAGTCACAACCCAGAAGATGCGCCTCAGCGGACGTCGATGGCGCACGGGCGCTGCACACGTCGCGTTAGTGGGGGGTTTGGGGGAACTGGTTCCCCCAAAAAAACATAAAGAGGCGCGAAGCGCCGATAACTCATTATAAAACAATGAGTTGTTTGTGCAAAAAACAGCGCCCCGAAACCTTGCCGGTAGTTACCGGAGCCTCAGCGGCAGCTGCCCTGAAGCCGGATGGTACCCAGTCTGGGTCTTTCTGAGATACGGCGTACCCGCGGGTATATACCTTTTTTATTTCTTTATACCAGCCATGAGCGCGGCGTGTGCAGCGGCTCCTGCACAAAAGGCCGGACAGGGTAAACCGTACACTGAGCGAGTCATTCTGTACACGGAGCGAGTCATCCTGTATACGGAACGAGTCATTCTGTATACGGAGCGAGTCATCCTGTATACGGAACAAGTCATCCTGTATACGGAATAGGTTATTCTGTACACGGAACGAGTCATTCTGTACACGGAATACGTCATTCTGTACACGGAACGAGTCATTCTGTACACGGAATACGTCATTCTGTACACGGAATACGTCATTCTGTACACGGAATGAGTCATTCTGTACACGGAATAGGTTATTCTGTACACGGAATACGCTGCCCTGTCCCTAGATAAATCATTATGGTATAATGATTTATCGGCGCTTTCGCGCCTCTTTGGGAAGAGTTTTTGGGGGCTTTTTTATCAGCGCTTCATGTTTCGCGCCTCTTTGTGCGAACTTCGCGTAAGGGAACAGCCTTCGGCTGCCCCCAAACCCCCGCTAAAGGCTTCATGCCTCGCGCCCTTTCGCTTGCAAATTCCGCTGAGGCCCCGCTTCTGGGTTGTGACTAAACCCGCGAACCCTCTCACCGCGAGAAGCACCTGAATCCCCCGCAGGGGGTGACTAAACGTGCAAACCCTCTCACCGCAGGAAGCACCTGAAACAGCCTTCGGCTGCCCGCAGGGGGTTTACTGTTTGGAGAAAATGTGCCATGATAAATATATGGCTTTATTCAATAATCTCTTTCATAAAGATACTTCCCAAGGCGTTATTGCGCCGGAAAAAAAAATGTCTGCCGGAGTGGAACTGTCTTACGACGCTTTGAGTACGGCGCTCAAAACATCCGAATCCCTTGCACTCTCGGTTCTGAGCGGCGTCAAAACCCTGTCAGAGGTCATAAGCAGCGCGAACCTCCAAAAAGAAGAGCTTGACCGCTTCGATTCTCTTTCCCAAGAAGCGGAAAAATTCCTTTCGGAAATCCAAAGCATAACCGAACAAATGCAGAAATTCGTGGAGACCCAGGCCGGCGCCATGAACCAGTCTGTTACCTCTATTGAACAGCTTTCCTCCTCTATAACCTCCGTGTCAGGGGACATCGGCAAACGCCTTGCCATTACCAAAGGACTCTCCGAAGCGGCTATCGACGGCAACGATAAGGTTAAAAACGTCCTTGACGTGGTGAAAGAACTGAGCGAAAACATGGAGTCCATCAAAACCGTCATAAGCTCAATTAACGCCATAAGCGCCCAGACAAATATGCTCGCCATGAACGCCGCCATCGAAGCGGCCCACGCCGGGCAAGCAGGGCGGGGCTTTTCGGTGGTTGCCGACGAAATACGCAACCTTTCGGAAGTTACCCGCAAAAACGCCGTGAATATCACCGAAACCGTCAAAAACACCATGACCGCCCTTAATGACGTACGCAGCACCGTGAGCAAAGCAAGCGCCGCAATGCTCTGGATCGAAGAGGAGGTTACGAAAGCATCCTCCTCGTTTGAGGCCATCATCCAAAATATGCGGAAACTTGAGGGCGACGGCGCGGGCATGGCCAAAATCGCCCAGGGTATCGGCGCCTCCTCCCAAGACCTGCGGACCCATTCGGGCGAAATCATCACGGGCCTTACTAATATCTCCAACGCTATCCACCAGCTTACCGCCCTGGAACACCACGTCCGCCAAAGCGCCTCCACCATCGGCGGGTCAGCGATACATATTACCGGCTTTGTACAGGATACTATCACCCACAATACCCAGATGCAGGGCGTGCTTGACCAGGCGGCGGATACTGCGGAAAATTTTACCCGTAAAGACCCGTTTCCCTATACCGCTCTGGTGCTTAAACACCTTTTGCTCGTAACCCGCATACGGGGGCTTATTGACGGCGCCTCAAAGGGGGGCGATATTGAAACCAACCCCCGTAACTGCGACCTGGGGAAATGGCTGGACTCCCAGAAAGGCAAGCAGTACGGGTCCCTTCCGGGGTTCGAGAACCTTAATTCCCTCCATGAAGAGATGCACAGCCTTATGAAAGACATCGTAAACCAGCACGCCCGCCTTTCAAGCGCGGAAAAAGAAAGCAAGTACGCGAAACTTCTTGATACCTCCGAGCGCCTTATCATGTCCCTGACAAAACTCCGCGCCAGCATCCATTAAAAACAGCGCCGCAGCAGGAGGGGTTTAGTAAAACACGTCCCCCGGCCCTGCCGCCACTTCCCGGTGTATCTCGCGGTTAAGTATAGAAAGGATAAGAAGCGAGCCTGCCGGCAGGTAATAGGGGACGGTAAACTCGCCGCCCCGGAAGGGAACGGCCATAAGTTCCTGCCGCTCGCCGGAGGGGAGGAGCGCCTCAAGGCGCACCGGCAGGGGGTAGGGGTTTTTAGGCAGGGCGTAGGCGAACAGGGAAAAGACCTGCCCCCCGTCAGCGCCGCCCTCTGCCGGCGGGGACGCTACAGTAAGATAGACCCGCGCCTCTGGTTCAAGGGCGATCCCTGGCTCCGGGTCCTGAAACACCACGGTTCCGGCCCGCTCCCCTATCTGGGCGGAGCGCAGGGCAAAGGCGAAATCAACCTCCAGCCGGCGTATCTCCGCCAGGGCAGCGTCCATAGGCATCCCCACAAACGAGGGCGCCGGGGCTGCCGCATTTTCAGGCCCCCGGCTTACCACGAATTCCAGCGCGGCCCGTCCGGTAACGCTGGTTCCCGGTGCGGGCTTCTGCTGGAGGATGGTCCCCGCCGGCTCCGGCGCGTGCTCGTACATAAACGGCTCTTTCAGGGACAGGAGCGGCTGGGAGGCGGAGGCGAAGAGGGCCTGGACCTCCATTCTCACCTCGTTTATATTGCGGTTAATATAGTTTTCCACCACATTGACCACCGCCCCCTGGCTTACCACAAGATGTATCCGCCTTCCGGCTTTGACGATAGCCCCCACTGGCGGCTCCTGTTCCAGTATAAGCCCCTTGTCATGGGGCGACTGGGAATACCGCAGGTAAATCTTTGGGTACAGCTCTTTCTCCTGTAATTCAAGGAGCGCGTCAGTAAGGTCTTTGCCCCGCACGTCGGGAACCATCGTTTCCTCAGCGCCCCGGACCGCGATAAAAAAGACCGCCGCCGCGATAACCCCCACAAACATAATAAGGCACAGGGCCATAAACATAAAGTATCCCAGGGGGGAGTTTGGTTTCGGCTGCCCCCCGTTGGGAGCGGTTTTGCTGTTCAAGAGCGTACCCCCCGCGTCAGCCCAGGGCCGCGCCGAGTATATCCCTGGCGCCGTTTAAGAACGGACGGAAGTCCAGGGCTTTTTTGGCCTGATACTGGAGGCGGGTAAGGCCCAGCACCCCGCCTCCGGTCTGCACCAGGATACCCCTTGCCGCATCAACCCCCAGCACCGCGCCCGGGGCAGCAGCCGCCCCGCCGCCGCCTGCCGGAGACGCCTCAAGCACAAAGAGGCGCCGGCCTTTGTGGTACGTCCATGAGAGGGGCCACGGGGTAAAGGCGCGGATTTTCGCGTCAATCGCAAGGGCCGGCGATGACCAGTCAACCACCCCGTCTTCTTTGCGTATACAGGAGCAATAGCTTGCATCCCCGCGCTGGGGGACGCCCCGCAGCAGGCCCGTATCGCGGATATGCAACAGGGTCCGGGACAAGAGGGCGGCGGCTTTTTCTCCCGCAATACCGCTCAGACTTGCGGCGGTTTCCCGCCTGTTTAGCGGGATTTTCTCCTGCGCCAGTATGTCTCCGGCGTCCAAGCCCGGCGCCAGGGCCTGTATGGTAACGCCGGTTTCTTTGTCGCCGTGCAGGATGGCCGCAGGAATGGGCGCCGCGCCCCGGTAACGGGGCAGGAGGCTGGGGTGTATGTTAATGCCGCCCAAGGGGAAGCGTCCGAGGAACCCGGCGCTGAAGATGCGGCCGTACGCAAACGAGACGAGCAGGTCCGGCGCCGCCTCCGCGACCGCGGCCTGCGCCGCAGGATCAAGGCGCTCCGGTTTACACTGGGGTATGGGCGGGAGCCCCCGGCGGCGGCGTGTTTCCGAAAGTATTGACGCAGCGGCGCTTACGGCGCTGGGTTCGGCGTTCCCCCCGCGGCGCCCCGGGCGGTCAGGGCTGGTCAGCACGCAGGCGAGCTCAATGCCCGCATCCTCCAGCGAGGCCGCCGCCGCCAGGCTGGGGAGCGCTATCTTAGGGTTTCCCGCAAACAGTATCCGCATAACCTTGCGCCCTGATTTTTTCAAATTTAGCGATGAGTTTATTCCGTTTGAGTTCCGGCAGGCGGTCGATGAACATGATGCCTTCAAGGTGGTCGTATTCATGGAGGATGGCCCG
>JAITHF010000150.1 GCA_031280115.1 Spirochaetaceae bacterium
GAAAAATAGATGAAAAACCGCCCCGCCCCCGAATCCTTTCCCTGTCCGGCCAAGACATACGGACAGCCGCAGAAGCCCTGGCCGCAGGAATGCTGGTTGCCTTTCCCACTGAGACGGTCTACGGCCTTGGGGCGGACGCTTTTAACAGCGCCGCGGTGGCAAAGGTGTTTGCCGCAAAGGGGCGCCCCGCTTTCGACCCTCTGATTGTCCACATAGCCCGGAGGGAGCACCTTGCGCAGGTGGCGGACCTTGCGGCGCTGCCCCCTGCGGCGCGGGAAAAGGCCGGCGCCCTCTGCCATGCGTTCTGGCCCGGGCCGCTTACGCTTGTCCTGCCCAAAACGCCGGCAATCCCCCGGCTTGTAACAAGCGGCCTTCCCACGGTGGCGGTCCGCCTCCCTGACCACAAGGCCGCGCAGTCGCTCATCAGCCTTTCCACAGGCGCTCTTGCCGCGCCCAGCGCCAACCCCTTTGGCCGCCTCAGCCCTACCAGGGCGGAACACGTGCTTGAGGGGCTTGGCAGCGCGGTAGATTTTATTCTCGACGGGGGGCGCACCAGTATCGGCGTGGAGTCCACAGTGGTGGCGCTTGCTTCCGACGGGTCCCAGCGGATACTCCGCCCCGGAGGGATAGGGCGGGAATCTATCGAGGAAATCATAGGCCCTGTAGAGGCCGCGTCTAATTCCAAGGCCGGAGGCGGCGTCCACGCCCCGGGCCAGCTTCCAAGCCACTATGCCCCGGGGACTCCGCTTATCCTTTATACCCAAGCGCAGATGAGCGCCTTACCCTATAGGGGCCATGAAGGGTATCTCTTCTTTAGCGCCGCCTCCCGAACCGTCTGGCTTGAGCGGCGCTGCCTTGCCCCGGGGGAAACGCCCCTTATTCAGACGCTCTCTGAAACAGGAAGCCTGGCCGAAGCGGGGGCCAACCTTTTCGATACGCTCCATGACCTTGACAAGCGCGCGGTTTCGGTGATCCGGGCGGAACAGGCCCCTTGGCGCGGGTTGGGGGTTGCCATCAACGACCGCCTTTCACGAGCCGCCGCCGGCGGGCCTCTTGAGAACAGCGCCGGCACCCCCCTTGCAGCGGGCAGCCTTTCATAACGCGGGAACAGGTATGCAGGAACTTCGGATTCTGGAATTGCTGATCGCCTTGCTTATTTTGGCGCCGCTGGTTCAGCCTTTTATCAAGGATTTGCGGGGCTTGGACGGCTTTGTCTGGTTTCTCCCCTTGGCGCTTGCGTGCGGGGCCGCCATGTTTCCGGTTTACGGCTTCCGGCCGGAGTGCGTCCCGCTTCTCGCTCTGGCGCTTACGCTTAATATCCGCAACATCCCCGCCCTTACCGCCGTGATACAGCGGGAGCCCCGGCCCCGCTCCCTTTCGGCAGGGCGCACGGCGCTGCGTCTAATCTCTCTCGGAGGGGCCGCGTTTCTGGCGCTTTTTTTCTCGCCTTCCGTAGACACGGCGCTGGCCGTTGAGGGGGTCAAAGTGCTGCCGGTCAGGGACGAGGCGCGGAATGCGGAGCTTTTCCTCCGTCTCTACGGCGTATATGATAACGGTGAAAATGCGCCTGTGAACGAAAGCCGCCCGATGATTCTTGTTATTCCGCCGGTGGCAGGATCCATAGCCGCGGTAGACAAGGTCTGCGCCGCATTGCAGGCGCAAGGGTTTCAGGCGGTAAGTTTCGCTCGAAAAGGCATTGATTCCCCCGCCTTCGGGCCGGGGCGCAGGAAATACCCCGCGCCTCTTGGGGGAAACGCCAAACACCTTCTTGCGCTCCTCATGGGAACCGCCTTTGCAGGGCCGAACCAGTGGGGGCGGCGCTTTGAGGAAGAACGGAAAAAAGACGCCGCCTTTCTCGCCGCGTACCTTACAGAATCATCTGAAATAAGCGCCCTTGCAACATCAGCAGGTAAAGGCCCGCTGTTTCTCGCAGGCTACGGCGCCGGCGGCAGCGCGCTGGTTCTTCTCGGAGAGTCCGCCGAGTTTCTTGGGCGCCATCCCCGCATACGGGGGATTATCGCCGTGGAAAGCCCCTTCTGGTCGCTTTACCGCCCGGAGGAGCGGCAGGCCCCGCTTCCCCCTGAAGAGGCGGCGCAGTGGTTCAAGACCTTCTGGTCTGCCCTTGCCGTCTGGTCTGCCAATCTGTTTCCCAAAAGGACAGCCGGCCTTGACCGGGTTCCGTCCCCTGAGATTCCCACGCTCTTTATCGTTTCGGACAAGGCGGCCAACCCCCGTTATGCCCGGAAACAGTATCTTCCGGTAACAGAGAGCCTGAGGGAGTCCGGCAAAACGTCGATGGCCTTTATAGAAGGCGCGGGGGTCTTGGATTACACCGATTGTCCCGGGAAATACCCGCTCTATAGCGCGTTTTTTTCAGGAAGCATGCTGCCGCGCCTCAAGAATCAGGACTATATGGCTGAAACCGCGTCGCTTATCCGCGCTTTTGCCAGCCTTCATCTGTCCGCGCCTTGAGTAAGGGGGTACGTTTTCTGCCATAGAGCGCCCCTTTCTTAGGACCCCGCCGATGGCGCACGGGCGCGGCGCAGGCCCCCTGCGGGCAGCCGGAGGCTGTTTCACGTGCTTCCTGCGGCGAGAGGGTCTGCGGTTTGAGGCGCAGCCCTGAAGGATGCGCCTCAGCGGACGTCGCAGGCGGAAGGGCGCAACGCAGGAAGCCGTTGGGTGGGGGTTTGGGGGAACTGGTTCCCCCAAATTCTCTTTAAGAGCCGCGAAACATGAAGCGCCGGCAGCCTCCGGCTGTTTCAATAGCCGTTGTTTGCGCTATGAGCCGCGAAACATGAAGCGCCGGCAGCCTCCGGCTGTTTCAATAGCCGTTGTTTG
>JAITHF010000232.1 GCA_031280115.1 Spirochaetaceae bacterium
TATTCGGGGGTCAGAACAACTTATTCGGGGGTCAGAACAACTTATTCGGGGGTCAGAACAACTCATTCGGGGGTCAGAACAACTCATTCGGGGGTCAGAACAACTTATTCGGGGAGCAGAATAACTTATTCGGGGAGCAGAATAACTTATTCGGGAGCCAAAATAAACTATCCTGTCCCCAGATAAATCATTGTTTTATAATGACTTATCGGCGCTGCGCGCCTCTTTGGGAAGAATTTAGGGGCTTTTTTTACCGGCGCTTCATGGTTTACGGCTCATAGTGCAAACGACGACTGCTGAAACAGCCGGAGGCTGCCCCCAAACCCCCGCTAATGCTTCCTGCGTTGCGCCCATGCGCCTGCGAATTCCGCTGAGGCCCCGCGTGTGGGTTGTGACTAAACCCACAAACCCTCCCGCCGCAAGAAGCACCTGAAACCCCCGCAGGGGGCTCTTTACTTACCGGTTATTAACGGGCATACTAAGGGTATGGGAACAGAACGAGCCTATTATCAGGGGCTGTCAGAGTCCTCCGGGGAAATCAGGGAAATCCGCTTTTCAGGGGGCGCCGCCCTGGTGGTGCTGGACAGAACAATTTTTTACCCTGAAAGCGGGGGGCAGGCCGGTGACCGGGGGTGGATTAACCGCGCCCCAGTGCTGGACACGCAGGAAGAAGCCGGGGAAATCCTGCACCGCGTGTCGGAAGAGGACGCGGCGGCGCTGAGGCCCGGAAAGGCCGCGCTGGTTCTCGACACGGCCCGGCGGCGGGATTTCACAGCCCACCATACGGCGCAGCACCTCCTTTCGGGCATCATCCTCAGACAGACCGGAGCCCGCACCGCCTCTATGCGTTTGGGCGAACAGGTATGCACCATAGACGTTGAGGCCCCGTCGTTCCCGCAGGACGCGCTCTTTGAGGCTGAAGAGGCGGCTGCCGCGGGAATCGAGGCGGACCATCCGGTTTCTGTCCACCTGTGCCCTCCGGAAAATCTGGCTGATTTCCCTTTGCGGAAGGCGCCGCCCAGCGGCGGGGCGCCGGTACGGGTGGTGGAAATCCAGGGCCAAGACTTCTCCCCGTGCTGCGGCACCCATCTTGCCTCCACCGGGCAGATCGGGATTCTGAGAATTTTGAAGGCTGAAAAATATAAGGGCATGACCCGGATTTCGTTTATTGCAGGAAGGCGGGCCCTCAATGACAGCCGCATGCTCAGGCGCGAAGGGGAGCGTATCTCCCGCTCCCTCAAGGTTCCGGTCCCTGAGATAAGCGGCGCAGTGGCGGCGCTGCTTGAAAAGGCCGCCTGCCTTGAGCGGCGCCTTGCTGAACAGGAAGCGGAAGGGGCCCTCCGCAAGGCCCGGGACCTGGTGCGCGAAAAGGGGCATGAACCCATCATCGCCGCATCGGCGCCTGACGCGGAGTTAAGCGAAACCCTTCGTATCGGGCGGGTCGCCCAGACCCTCACGAACCGGGTCATCCTCCTCGGATGCCCGTCCGCGTGCAGGTTCGCCGGCTTCTGCGCTGATGCGCAGGTTGACCTGCGGCGGCTCTTGCAGGAGCCTATGAAACGGTTCGGCGGCAAAGGCGGCGGGAGCGCCTCCCTCTTTCAGGGCCAGTTCCCGTCGTCCCGGAACCTTGAAGACTTTATGCGCGCCGTTGCCGAGGGGGGAGGCGCGGCGGGTGAAGGGTGAAAGCAGGAGGGAGGCGGGGTGAGAAAAAATCCCTATAAGACCATCTATAAAGAGCCGCTCCCCAAAGAGGCAAAGGCGAAAATCATGCGGGCCGTCCTCTTTTGGGCGGCCTTTGGGGTCTTTATCACGGCGCTTTTTATGATCAATATGCCCCGTATCCGCGCCACCATGCGGAGCGCCCTGTGGCCCGCCTGGTTCAAGTCCCGGTCAGCCGCGCCCTTTCCCGCTTCCGCCCCGCCCCTGCCCGCCCCGCCGCCTGCGGGAGCGGGCGCGGCTGCAGGCGCAGATGAGGGGGAAGGGGAAGAGGCTGTCCGGGACGCGCCGGCTGCGCCCGGGGAAAGCCGGGCGGCGGCGGCGGCCTTAGCAGCGCGCCCGCAGGCGGCGCGGGAGCCTGAGCCGCCCCCTTCCCAGACGGCGCGGGAGCGTTCCCTGTATTTCATCCAGCTTGACCCAAGCGGCGCCCTTTTGCGCGCCAAAGTAACGAGAAAAGCCCCTGCATCCAACGCGCCTCTTCTGGACGCGCTTGAGGCGCTTTTGCAGGGGCCCCTTCACGAGGAGCGCCGGCAGGGGATTATTTCGCTTATCCCCCAGGGAACCCGCATCCTTTCCGCTTCGGTTGTGCGGGATACGGCGTACATCAGTATCAGCGAAGATTTTCAGTATAATACCTTCGGGGTCGAGGGCTACGCGGCCCAGCTTGTCCAGATTGTCTGGACCGCCACGGAGTTCGCCAATATAAAGGACGTGCAGATCCTCGTAGAAGGGCGGCGGATAGATTATTTAGGCGAGGGAATATGGATAGGCAGCCCCATAACCAGAGACCCTCTAAGAGGTTTCTAGGCGGCGGCAGCGGATACAAAAAATAAACACAAGCGAGGGACAGATGGATTATAAAACCGCCGGCGTGCATATCGAGGAAGGGTACCGCGCGGTGGCGCAGTATCAGGAGCTTGCGGCAGGCACGCCGCGCCGGGGGGTTATCGGCGGTATCGGCGCCTTCGGGGGGCTTTTTTCGCTCAAAGAGATTATAGACGCCGGCGCGGGCATGAAAGAGCCGGTGCTGGTCGCCGGCGCCGACGGCGTGGGAACGAAACTTGACACCGCCTTCAGGATGGGCGTGTATGATACCGTCGGTATTGACTGCGTGGCCATGTGCGTCAATGACATTCTCTGCCACGGGGCGAAGCCCCTGTTCTTTCTTGACTACCTTGCCTGCGGGAAACTTGACGCCGCTAAAGCGGCGCTCATCGTCAAGGGCGTTGCCGCAGGGTGCCGCGAGAGCGGGGCCGCCCTTTTGGGCGGCGAAACCGCCGAGATGCCCGGGTTCTACGCGGACAACCTCTACGATATTGCCGGCTTCGCCCTGGGCATTGCTGACAGGCCCCGCCTCATAGACGGCGCGGCCATTGCCGAGGGGGACGCGCTTATCGGCATCGCCTCTTCAGGCGCCCACGCCAACGGCTTCAGCCTTATACGCCGGGTTATTCCCGACCTTGCGGAAGACTTTGGCGGTATGCCTCTGGGACGGGCGCTCCTTGAGCCCACGCGGATATACGCCAAGGCCGTGCTGGAACTGGAGACTGCGCCCCGGGGCATGGCGCATATTACCGGCGGCGGGTTTTACGAGAACATCCCCCGGATCTTCCCGCCTGATTCCGGCCTGCGCGCGGCGATTACCCAAGACAGCTGGCAAATACCCCCGCTGTTCGCCCGTATTGCGTGCGGCGTCTCAGGAAGGGCACCGGAGAAAACCGGCGGCGCCGCCCAGGAAGCGGGGATGGAACTCCTTCGCGCAGACAAGAGCCTGTGGGAAACCATGTTCCGGGTGTTTAACATGGGCATAGGCTTCGTGCTTGCCGTGCCAAGGGGCGATCAGGACCAGGCCCTGCGCTGCCTCAGCGGGCGCGGCTATCCGGCGTATCCTCTAGGATGGGTGGAACGCGCCGGCCCGGGCGGGGGGATACGCTTTGTCTGATCCGGCGCCGCCTTCTTTTTCCCCTCTTTCCCCATTTTCCCCCCTTTCCCCGCCTTCCCCGCCGGTATCGATTCTGGTGCTGGCTTCGGGAAACGGCTCGAACCTGCAAGCCCTGATTGACGAAGAAAAGCGGGGCGGCCTTGGGGGCGGCGCCATAGCCGGCGTGGCCTCTGACAGGAGCGGGGCATACGCCCTTGAGCGCTCGCGGCAGGCAGGGATTCCCGCCTGCTTTTTCCCCCGGGGCCCCGGCCTGTCAGAGCGGGTTCTGCGCTTTGCCCGGGAGCGGTCAGCGGACATCATTATTCTTGCGGGATTTCTTTCGATACTCGAAAACCCCCTCATCGACGCCTATGCCGGATGGATGATAAACCTGCACCCCAGCCTGCTCCCCAAGTTCGGGGGCAAGGGCATGCACGGCGGCGCGGTGCATAGGGCGGTTCTTGCTGCGGGCGAAACCGTGTCGGGCTGTACGGTACACGCCGTAACCTCAGCCGTAGACTCAGGGGCGGTCCTGCTCCAGCGTTCAGTGCCGGTACTGCCGGAAGACACCCCTGAAAGCCTCGGGCTGCGGGTGCGGGGGGAGGAACACCGCATCATAGCGGAAGCGGCGGAACTGCTTGTCCGGCAGCGCCGGCTTTATGCGGGACGGTGAAAGGCGCAAGGAACGGGGCGGAGGGAGGGGGCGGAAGAGGGGCGGAAGGGGGATAGAAAAAAGAATAAAAAAAGAGTAAATAAAGAATAAAAAAAATAAAAGAACGGAGAATGAAAAAAAGAATGGAGAATGAAAGAAATGAAAGAAATGAAAAAAAGAGCGTTAATCAGCGTCTATGATAAGCACGGCGTGAGCGCCCTTGCGTCATTCCTGCACGAATCAGGCTGGGACATCTTTTCCACCGGAGGAACCGCCCGCCACCTTGCAAAGGAGCATATTCCGGCGCAGGACGTTTCGGACCTCACCGGCTTCGCAGAGTGCCTTGACGGACGGATTAAAACCCTCCATCCGGCTATTCACGGCGGTATTCTTGCCAAACGGGACAACCCGTCCCACCTTGAGGCCCTGCGGGATCTTGGCTTCGGCGCCATAGACCTTGTCTGTGTCAACCTGTATCCCTTTTTTGAGAAAGCCCAGGACGGCAGCGCCGAAGACGAACTCCTTGAGTTCATTGATATAGGCGGGAACGCCATGCTTCGGGCCGCTGCCAAGAATTACCGGGACGTTATTGTGCTCACAGACCGCGCCGATTACGGGCTTGTCATTGACAGCCTTAAAGCCGGGGGCATTTCCATTGCCTCGCGCCGCCGGCTTGCGGCAAAGGTCTTTGACCTTACCGCCGCCTATGACGCGGCGATTGCCCGCCGGATTCTGGACGAGCCGTATCCGGCGTACTGGCCCGCGTCGTTTCAAAAAACCCATTCCCTGCGTTACGGCGAGAACAGCCACCAATCAGCGGCGCTCTATCTGAACGCCGGCAAGTCAGGCGCGTTTTCAGTATCCTCTATGGAACAGCTTGGGGGCAAGGAACTGAGCTATAATAACATTCGGGACATTGACCTTGCCTGGAAAGCGGTCTGCGCGTTCGGCCTTGAGTCTGACCAGATACCGCCCCAGGGCGAAGCGGAGGTGCGCCGGCTTTTGCCGGACATTCCGAAACTGCCGCCTGTGTGCTGTGTGGCGGTGAAGCATACCACCCCCTGCGGCATCGCCGCCGGCGCGGACCTTGCCGAAGCCTACGCAAAGTCCGATGCCTGCGATCCAGTGTCCATCTACGGCGGCATTGTGGCGTGCAATGTGCCGGTGGATAAAGCAAGCGCGGAAAAGTTTTCCGCCCTGTTTCTGGAGATTATCATTGCCCCGGATTTTGACCGCGAGGCTTTGTCAATTCTCAAAGAGAAAAGCGATCTTCGGATTATACGCACCCGCCGGGCGCCCCGGGATGCCTACGAGTGCGTTTCGGTTGACGGGGGGCTTTTGGTGCAGGAGGCGGACCATAAACTTATAGCCGCCTGGGATGTCCCTACCAGCGCAAAACCCGGCGCCGATGACATTCAGGACATGATTTTCGGCTTCCGGGCAGTAAGTTTCGTGAAATCCAACGCGATTGTGGTGGTAAAAAACCGCGCCGCCCTGGGCATAGGTTCAGGCGAGACGAACCGGCTTTGGGCGGCGGAGCTTGCTTTGAACCGCGCGTCCCGCGCCGTGGCCGCCGCGGCCCGTACCGGCGCGGACAACGGCGCGCCTCCCCGGGTGCTGGCGTCTGACGCCTTTTTCCCGTTCCCCGATGTGGTTGAGCTTGCGGCGGCCACAGGCATTAAGACCATTATCCAGCCCGGGGGTTCGGCCAAGGACGCTCAAGTGGTGGAGATGTGCGACAAGCTGGGAGTCGCTATGGTGTTCGCCGGCATCCGCCATTTCCGCCACTAATCCCCTGCGCCCCCCTCTTCGGGGGGAGGCGAGGGGGATGCGCGGGAGGCTTGCCGGCAGCGGATTATAGGTATGATAAAAGAACTGTTTGAAAGTAATTTTCTCCAGTATGCGTCGTATGTCATAAAAGACCGGGCTATCCCCGCGCTTGAGGACGGGCTTAAACCGGTGCAGAGGCGTATCCTCCATTCGCTCTTTGAAATGGATGACGGCAAATTCCACAAAGTTGCCAATGTGGTGGGGCATTGCATGAAGTACCACCCCCACGGAGACGCCTCTATTGGATCGGCTTTGGTGGTGCTGGCAAACAAAGAGTTCTTTATTGAGAAACAGGGCAACTTTGGCAATATCTTCACCGGCGACAACGCTTCGGCGGCGCGCTATATCGAATGCCGGGCAAGCGCCCTTGCAAAAGACGTGTTTTATAACCCCAAACTAACGGTTACGGCCCCCTCGTATGACAGCCGCAGCAGGGAGCCTGTGTTCTTTCCCGCGAAGATCCCCGCGCTGCTCGTGATGGGCGCCGAAGGCATCGCCGTGGGTATGTCAACCAAGATACTGCCCCATAACATTATCGAAACCCTTGAGGCGGAGAAAGCCTGCCTCAAAGGGCAGCCGTTCACGCTGTTCCCTGATTTCCCCACAGGCGGCCTTGTTGATGTGTCGGAGTATAAGGACGGAAACGGCAGGGTCATTGCCCGGGCGAAACTTGACACCCAAGACCCGAAACGGATACTCATTCGGGAACTGCCCTTCGGGTCAACCACCGAAAGCCTTATCAGCAGCGTTGAAGCGGCGGCAAAGAGCGGGCGGATAAAGATTCAGGGGATACAGGACTTTACCACAGAGCAGGTGGAAATCGAGATACGCCTCCCACGGGGGGTCTACGCGCAGGATATACTGGACAGCCTCTTTGCCTTTACCGAGTGCGAACAGGCGGTCTCGGTAAACCTGCTGGTCATCGACCAGAACCTTCCCAAGGTGATGACCGTTACCGAAGTTATCCAGCGCCATGCCCGGCAGCTTATTGAGATACTGACAAGGGAGCTTGAGCTCGAAAAAAATGAGCGGGAAGAGAAACTGCGCTTCCTCGTGCTGGAACAACTGTTTATTGACAAGCGGATCTATCAGTGTATCGAAACCATGAAGACCCGGGGGTCAATAGAAAAAGCCGTGATCAGCGCCTTCGCGCCGTACATGCAAGACTATGCCAAAGACACCGGCGCAGACCGGGTGAAGCAGGAGGATGTAGAGCGGCTCCTGCGGATTCCCATACGCCGGCTTTCGCTCTATGACAGCGCGGCGTCCAAGAAAGAGGTCCGGGAGATAAGGGCCAGACTCAAAGAGATACACCGCCATCTGGGGAACATAACCGCCTGCGGAGTGGACTTTCTTGACCGCGTTATTGCCGCGGTCAAGGCCAGCGAGGACCTGGGGCGCGGGGCGCGGAAGACTCTGGTGGGAACCTTTGGGAAGATAACCGTAAAAGACGCGGTGAAAACAAAGCTGCCCCTGAAATACGACGCGGAAACCGGCTATCTGGGAACCGGCGTACCCGGCGCCGTTGCGGCAGAGGTCTCGCCGTTTGACCGGATTCTTATCCTGAAGCGCAGCGGAACCTATAGCGTGGCGCCTGTAAGCGAGAAAATCTTTGTAGGGCCCAAGGCGTGGTGGATAGGCGTGGCAGACAAAGAGGCCCTGGGGGGCATCGTGTTTACCCTGCTCTACAAGGAAACGGACACCGGCTACCCTTGTATCAAGCGCTGCGTTATCGAGGGGTGGATTATAAACAGAGAGTACCCGCTGGTTCCTGCCGGCGCGGAAGTGCTGCACGTTGACACCAGAGGGGCGTTTTCTTTTACCGTGCTGTACCGGGGCCTTTTCCCAAGCGAGACCTTTCACGCCGAAGATTACCCGGTCCGCAGCCTCAAAGCCGGCGGCTGCCGGCTGGTTGAACAAGCCGCCGAGGGGCTGGCGGTGCTGGCTGTAGGAGCGCAGGGCGGGCCGGTAAAGCCGCGGGGATAAGGCAAAAAAAGAGCAAAGAGGAGGAGCGCAATGGAGGCGCGAGAAATAAAGGCGCGAGAGGCGGAGCATGAACGGCTGCACGACGAGTACGAAGATATTTTTGATACCGCTTCAGGGATTTCTTTGGATGAACAGCAGGCTGTCCGCGCCGAGATACAGAGTATTGCCGAGCGCTGCCGGCATCTTCAGGTATCTTCAGGGGGGCATCCTAAAAAGCGGGGCGCCTTGTTTCCCGCGCTTGCAAACCTGTGCGCCCTGGGGCTGTTAGGGGGCGCCTTTTTTTTGTTTTTCCCGCTTTTCCTGCCGGGCCGCTCAGGGGAGCGTGCAGACTCGGCGTACCGCGCCGCCGCGCGGCTGGCGGCGAAGGCCCTGCATACCGAGACGCGGGACCTTATCGGCGCCAAGGATCAAGAAATAGCCGGCCTTTCAGCGGAGATCGGGGCCGCTGACGAAGAACTGCGGAACCTGCGGCAGTCCCTAGACCAGAAGATACGGGATAAAGAGGCGGCGCTCAGGAGCGCGGCAAACCGGGACGCCGAGGCAGAGCAGGCGCGGCTCATTCACAGCGACCTTTCGAGCAACCGTATTATTGAGGAGATGCGGCGGTTCGAGGAGCAGAAAGAGGAGCGCCTTGCCGCGGAGCTTGCAGCGTACCGGGAACAGCTTGGCCGCGAAGCCGGAGATACAGAAACCAGCCTGCGCCGGCAGCAGGAAGCGCGCCTGCAAAAACAGGCCGCCTCTTACGGGGAGCGGGCGCGGCTCATAGAAAACGCGCGAATTAAAGAAGAAAACCTGTTGATGGAGTTTGGGGGGTTTGGGGAGACAGAAACGCCCGGGGCCGTGCCGGATGAGGCGCCGGGGAATCCGGTGCAGGAAGAACTTATGGCTATGGCCGGCGAACGGGAGCGGGCGCAGCGCATTGAGGAGGAACTCAGCGGGTTCTGCACGCTTTTGGCGGGGCATATCAAGGCAGGCAATCTGCAAAAGGCCGCAGATACCCTGGCGCTTGCCCGAACATTTATCAACACCCCGTCATTCCAGCGCCTGCGATACCTAAACGAGCGGCGGGGATTTTATCTCTCGGTCCTTGACGGGTTTTCGGCGCTGGCGGATGACCGCCTCCGGGGAACGGCGCCTGCGCCGCCGGTTTCCCCTGATCAGACCGGGCAGGAGGCGCTGGAACAGCAGTACGCCCGTATTATCACCGAGATGAAAGCCCAATACGCGGAGCTGGAACAGGCGGCCAATGAGAAGGACGCGGCTATCGCGGCGCTTGAAGCCCAGAGCCGCCGGGCTTCTTCAAACGCCGGAGGCCCGGCGGATCAGGAACTCAAGCAGGCCGTAAACGCCCTCAAAATGCAGAACGCCAGCCTCCAGCAGGCCGTCAATACGAGAGACGCAACCATAAACACCCTGCGCGCCCAGGTTTCAAATGCTCCTGTGCAAAGCGGAAACTCCCGCGATATAAACGCCCTCCAAACCCAGAACGCCAGCCTCCAGCAGGCCGTCAATACGAGAGACGCAGCCATAAACACCCTGCGCGCCCAAAATACCAGCCTCCAGCAAGCCGCGGGCGCCTATGAAAACCGGATAAAAGAACTGCGAAGCCAGACAGAGACCTTGCAGCAGAGCATCGTAAATCGAGAAAGCGCCCTGAGCGCCCTGCGTTCCCAGAATTCGAACCTCCAGCAGTCCCTCAACGCCAGAGACGCGGTTATCGCGGAACTGCGGAGCCAGAGCGCCGCTTCCCAGCAAACCGTAAGCTCCCGTGATTCGGCGATGAACACCCTGCGCTCCCAGAATGCAAGCCTCCTTCAGACCGTAAGTTCCCATGAGAACACGATTAAGGACTTGCGCTCCCAGACGGAGAGCCTCCAGCAAGCCGCGGCGAATCGGGATACAACTATCAATGCCCTGCGTTCCCAGAATTCGAACCTCCAGCAGTCCCTCAACGCCAGAGACGCGGCTATCGCGGAACTGCGGAGCCAGAGCGCCGCTTCCCAGCAGGCCGTAAGCTCCCATGATTCGGCGATAAGCGCCCTGCGTACCCAAAACGCCAATTTGAGCCAGAGCCTGTCCGCGCTGGAAGCGGACAACAGCAGCCTGCGGGCGCAGACCGGCAGCCTCCAGCAGATTATCGCCGGTCAGGACAGCGCCATAAACGACCTGCGGGGGCAGAATATAGGATTACAGCAGAGCCTTGCCAGCAGGGACAGCGCCATAAACAGCCTGCGGGGGCAGAACATGGGATTACAGCAGAGCCTTACCAGCAAGGACAGCGCCATAAACGACCTGCGGAACCAGAATACCGCGCTCAATCAAACCGTGGAACAGCTCCGCCAGACCAACGAGGCGCTGAGGCGGATTCGGGGAAATTAAGAAAAAAGCGCGGAACCGGCGTTTTCCCCAAAGAGCGCGGCTATACAGGCGCGGAAACGGGGGGGAAGGGGCGCGCTGACGCGGCAGCAGGCGCCGTCTTTGTCAGGAAACGGGAACGCCAGAGACTCCGCGTGGAGGAGCAGCCCGCCTTGGAGAAAGCTGCCGCCGTATTTCCGGTCCCCTGCAAGGGGGCAGCCGAGAAAGGCGGCGTGGGCTCTGATTTGATGGGTCTTTCCGGCGCTGATTTCGGCCATGGCAAGAGAATACCCGCTCCGGCGGCAAAGGGGGGCAAAGCGGGTTTCCGCAGGCTGCCCCTCAGGGGAGGCATAGGTTTTGCGGGCCTCCCGGTCCCGCGCAAGCGGTTCGGCGCAGCGGACGGGCGCGGCCAATTCTCCGTCAAGAACCGCCAGGTATTGTTTTTGTATCCGCCCCTCCCGCATGAGGGCGCTGAACGCGCAGGCTCCTTCGAGGCTGGCGGAGAACGCGATGACGCCGCTTGTGGGCCTGTCAAGGCGGTGCAGGGGGCCGGGCTTGAACGAAAGGGAGCGGCCAAGCCGCCCCGCAAGGTACTGCTGCACCAGCGTATCAAGGCTGTGCGCGCCGTGTACGGGAATACCGGCGGGTTTATTGATAAAGATGAGGCCCCTCCCTTCCCAAAGCACCGGGAGGCTTACAGGAGGGGCTGCTTTCTTACGCGCCGGCGATGGTTCAGCAAGGCCCGCCGGCACAGAAATCACCGCGCCTGCGTACAGGCGGAGGTCCGGGCCGGCTGCCTTGCCGTCCACGGTGATAACCCCTTTCCGCAGGAGCCGGTGTATCCGCGAAAGGGGCGCCTCCGGCAGGGCTTTACGCAGTATCCGGTCAAGCCGCCTCCCCTGATCGTCAGAAGCCGCGGTGAGATCGCGCTTTTTGCCTTGTTTCATGGGCATATACATCCAAGATACGCTATGGACTCGCTTTTGAATAGTGGGTTAGACTCACGCCCAAGGGGCCGCCGGCGGTTCTCTGTTTTGGCACAAGGAGCGGGTATGAAAAATGGGGTTTACGCCTTCAAGGGATTTGAGTTTGAGGCGGTTCGGGGGCGGGGGATAACGATTAAGAACTACACCGGCGAAGCGGAACGGCTGGTCATCCCTGAGAAAATTAACGGCGTGCTGGTAACGGCTATCGGGAAGCGGGCGTTTTTTAAGCGGGAACATCTGACCGGCATTGAGATACCTTCCACCATAACCGTTATCGGGGACTGGGCCTTTGCCGAATGCCGGGGGCTGACCGGCGCTGCTATCCCCACTTCGGTAACGGTTATTGGGGAAGCGGCGTTTGCCTGGTGCGGGAGCCTGAGCCGGGTTGCCATCCCCTACTCGGTCGCGGCTATTGGAAAATGGGCTTTCGCGTGGTGCGCCAAATTGATAAGCGTGGTTATCCCCACCTCTATTACGGTTATTGAGGAGGGCGCGTTCAGCGCCTGCGGGAGCCTTGCCCGTGTTGCCATCCCTGCTTCGGTAACGGCCATTGGGAGCAGGGCTTTTGCGGGCTGTATGAATATCACCAGCCTTGACATTCCCGTTTCGGTCGCGGCCATTGGGGAAAAAGCTTTTTGGGGGTGCTGGAACCTGACCAGCGTACATCTTTCCCGCAAGACCGAAGTGGGCCACGAAGCGTTTCCCCGGGGGGTGCGCCGCACCTACAACGACTAACAGCCGAAGGCTGTTTCACCCCCTGCGGGGGGTTCAGGTGCTTCTCGCGGTGAGCGGGTCTGCAATGTTAGTCACAACCCAGAAGCGGCGCCTCACCGCGCTTCGAGGGCGTATGGGCGCGATGCAGGAAGCCCCCATAGGGGGATTCACGTGCTTCTCGCGGCGGGAGGGTTTGCACGTTTAGTCACAACCCAGAAGCGGCGCCTCAGCGGGATTCGATGGCGCACTTGCTCAAAGCACGTTGCGCTAGTGGGGGGGTTTGGGGGCAGCCTCCGGCTGTTTCAGCAATCGTCGTTTGCGCTATGAGCCGCAAACCATGAAGCACATATAAAAAAGCCCCCAAATTCTTCCCAAAGAGGCGCGAAAGCGCCGATAATTCGTTATAACACAATGAGTTATGCGGGGACAGGATAGTTTTTCTTGACTACAAGAAACTTTTTCTTGACTACAAAATA
>JAITHF010000183.1 GCA_031280115.1 Spirochaetaceae bacterium
GCAAAAATAACCCCAAATATAAAACCGGCGATCATCCTGAACAATAACACTCAGGATACCGTACGGGTGTATTATCAGAACAACCTTATAACCAATGGGGAATTCAGAGAGGATTTTGCCGTCGTCGGGGGGGTCCAAGAATTTATAACCGGCTTTGAGCAGACTCAAAACATACAGAACATCAAGTTCAAAGCGCTGGCATGGACGTCAGGTGATAAAACGATTCAAAACGATGTGGTTATGCAGAACAATAAAGTATACATAATCAATTTAACCAACGATGGCGGAACTCTTGCGCCACACACCGAGCAAAATCCCAATCCGGCGCCTATCGACGATTATATTAGATAAAGGGCCGGCAGCCCCCGCCTCCTGCGGGGCGCCCTGCCTTCCTGCGCCCTCGCCCTGTCAAGGCGGCCCGGGGCGCCGTGTTTCATCCGGGCGCCCCCCTTTGGGCGCCTTTTTTTATTTTTTATTTTTTATTTTTTATTTATTTCTTTCTAAAGGAGCATGGATGATATGGGTAGAAAAAGACTTCCAGCCGCCCTGCTTGCCCTGGCGGCGGCAGGGTGCTTTCTTGGCTGCGTCCCTGAAAGCGGCGGCACATACCGCCCTGAAGGGCCGGACGGGCCGGGGGCTGAGGCCAACAGGACCTTTGTAACCTTTCATAACGACCTGAGCCGCCTGCCGGTCACGGTCTACAGCGACCCTCAGCGCACCATAAAACTCGCGGACCTTGAGGTTGGGGGCGCGAAACAGGTTCCCGCCCTTCCCAGCCCGAACGGGACCCCGTTCTATATGACCTATCACATTACGATAGACCAGATAGCCTTCCCCTATTATGACGGCAGTTCTTTCTCCCTGGCCCGTATTGACCCGGAGCGGGACACGCCGGTCCCGGTTCCCGCCTTAACGCGGTTCGCGGTCAGCAAAGCATACGTGAAGATAACCAATAACGGGGCCTTTGCCCTGATATTCAAAAAAGAAAGCAGCGAGTTTACCCCTGAAGGCTCGGCCTCGACGATTGTGATGAGCGGGGAGGCCGCCGTCTATATACTCGAAGCCGGCGCCATAGCAGGATACGCCTTTATGGAGAACGGCGCGTCCCCCCTCGATTTCCCTGCGGCCCTGAGCGGGGGCGAGTTTGAAGCGGGGCATATCTACTCGTTCACCTATAACGGGTCGGCCCTGGTTCTGGACAGGACCACCATCATCGGCCTTGGCATGATAAACGCCCCGCCGTGCATCCTTGACTGGCAGGGCGGCTGGATGCGCGCAGGCCAGGACACGTATACCAGCACCCGCGCCGGCGGCAGCCAGCGCACGGTTGAAAGCGCGGCGGTGCATTATACTGCGCCGTCTAAAATTACGGTGGAACTGGCCGCCTCCGGCGCAGGCGGTTACGGCGCGGCCTTCCCGCTTGACCGCGAATCCGGCGAGCCTCTCATACAGGTGTCAAACACGGAAAGCCAAACCTGTACCTATGTTGTACCCCCAGGGCCCCACCGGATCTATTTCGCCTATGTGACGGACCTGTCCGGCGGCGAGGGGAATGGCCGCGTTACCGTGAAAGTGCAGCACCCTATCGCACAAGCACCGGTTCTGCCAAGGACGCCTGTAACGCCGCCTGCGCCTCCTCCTCCGAGCGGCCAGCTGTACCCGGGCACAACCTTCGCATGGTCCGGGCACTGGAGGCAAAACAACGGCCAAAACTCCTATACGAGCAACGACATCAGCGACAACCAATTCACCAGGGAAATTCTGACGGTTACCGCCGCCCAAGCGCTGGATCTTACGATAGAACTGGCCGCGTCAAGCGAGGAGCGCTATGATTGCGGACGGGCTTTCCCGTTGGACACGCCGGACTCAAGCGGGGTTGTGCCAACGATAGAGGTGTCAGGCGCCGAAGTGAAAATCCATACCTACCGGGTTCCCCCCGGAACCCACCAGATTTATTTCACGTATAAAAAAGACGGCTCTCGATCTGTCGGAAGCGACAGCGCCACGGTGAAGATACTCAGTGCGGCGGCAGTATCGCCTCCGGAGCTGAGCGTATACAAGGCGTGGTCCGGAAGCTGGAGATCGAGCGGTGAGGACGAGTATACCAGCAGCCCCATAGCCCACGGCGAAAGCACCGAAGAAACCCTGACGATTACCACGAACCGGGCCTTGTACCTTACGGTAGAGCTCGCCGCGTCAAGCGAGGCTGACTGGGACTACGGCTATGCCGCAATGCCGGACGCGCCGGCGCAGATGGCCGTCGGCGTATCAGGCAGCGGACAGGAAACGTACACCTATACGATCCTGCCCGGCACGCGCCAGATTACGTTCGGGTATAAAAAGGACGCCTGTCTTTCTGAGCGGGATGATAACGTAACGGTCAAGATACGCAGCATCGAAATAGCAGATTAAGCCCCCTGCGGGGGATTCAGGTGCTTCTCGCGGCGAGCGGGTTTGCAATTTTAGTCACCCCCTGCGGGGGATTCAGGTGCTTCCTGCGGCGGGAGGGTTTGCAATTTTAGTCACAACCCCGAAGCGGCGCCTCACCGCGCTTTGACGGCGTTAGTGGCGCGAGGCAGGAAGCCTTTAGTTGGGGGTTTGGGGGCAGCCGAAGGCTGTTCCCTTACGCGAAGTTTGCAAAAGAATACGCGAAACATGAAGCGCCGGCAGCCTCCGGCTGTTTCAGCAGTCGTGGTTTGCACTATGAGCCGCGAAACATGAAGCGCAGGTAAAAGAGCCCCCAAATTCTCTTAAAGAGGCGCGAAGCGCCGATAAGTCATTATAAAACAATGATTTATCTGGGGACAGGATAGTTTATTTTGCTAGCAAACAACTTTATTTTGCTAGCAAAAAAACTTGTTTTGCTGGCAAAAAAACTTGTTTTGCTGGCAAAAAAACCGGTTTTCCTGCCGTGCTTTGTTGGTATAATAAAAATTATCGGCGCTTTCGCGCCTCTTTTAAGAGAATTTGGAGGGCTTTTTTACCGGCGCTTCATGTTTCACGGCTCATAGTGCAAACGACGACTGCTGAAACAGCCGGAGGCTGCCCCCAAACCCCTACTAAAGGCTTCCTGCGCTGCACCGCTCACGCCCTCAAAGCGCGGTGAGGCGCCTATTGAAAATCTATGCGATTGGCAGTATTATTTTTCTCATTATGAAACGTATGATAACGGGGGGCTTTGTTAATACCATGCCCTTTCAGGGCAGCGTACGGGGAGTGCGCGGAAAACGGCAATAGCATAGCGGCGCAGGCGGCCTTTAATGAAACGGCATGATTCAAAAACAGATGAAAAGGAGATGTGATGGTAACAATAGGTATTACAACGTATAACCGGAAAAATATCGTAGAGATAATGGCTAAATCATTGTATAAATCTGATTTAACGGTTCCTCACGCGATAAGAATTTATGATGATTGCAGTACAGAATACGGCAGGGATTTTTTAGAAAAATTGTTTCCAACCGCAGCGTCAATAAAGATAAACCCTGTTAATTTGCGGGCTGATAAAAATATGTACCAGATGTATGCTGATTTTATTACAACCGGTGATGAGTATTTCTTTAATGCTGATTCTGATGTAATCTTTACTAATCAATGGCTTAACAAAGCCATTAACTTAATAGAAAAAACTGACGGCATCGTATCGCTTTTTAATTCGAATACGCATAAACAGTATAAAATCGTTGATGATGCCTTATGCCTGAAAAACACGGTAGGAGCCGCGGGTGTATTCTTTTCGCGTAATTGCGTAGTTAAACTTCTCACCCATTTTAATACCATAGAACAAGTAAAGAGCTTTGATTGGCAGTTTTCAGAATTTTTTACCAATAACGGGGTTAAGATATATTGCGTAAATAAGAGCCTCATCCAACACATAGGATATGACGGGCAACATTCAAAATTATATTTTGATATTGGAAAAAATTATACTATTGAAACAGTCGGGGACGGGCAAATAATAAATGATATTTTTGAAAACAGCATGGATAATACTATGGTTAAAGCGGAAGAAACAGCAGCGGTACATGAAAAACGTATAAATAGTTTTGGCTATTGTTTTAAACGGTGTATTATCATATTCATAAAAAATATAATGCCCAAGGTACTGTATAATAAAATCAAATCAAGGCTTCTTAAAAGCAGAAAAGA
>JAITHF010000189.1 GCA_031280115.1 Spirochaetaceae bacterium
TTATAACAAATTATCGGCGCTGCGCGCCTCTTTGGGAAGAATTTGGGGGAACCAGTTCCCCCAAACCCCCAACTAGCGCGACTTGTGCAGCGCCACTAACGCCATCGAATTCCGCTGAGGCGCATCCTTCAAGGTTGTGACTAAACGTCCGAACCCTATCGCTACAAGAAGCACCTGAATCCCCCGCAGGGGGTGACTAAACGTGCAAACCCTCCCGCCGCGAGAAGCACGTGAATCCCCCTATGGGGGTTGAAATGTATGAGGAATATTGGTAGTATAGTATCAATCAAGCCGGCTTTGACGCCGGCGCAGGGTTGAATATGCAGATTTTATATTAGTATGAGAGGTAATCCATGAACGAACCTATTCCCGCTCTCCAAAAGAGCCGTAAAGAAAAAGTACCCCTATCCCTGTTGTGGGTCGGCGCCACAATAGTATTATGCGCGGCGTTCGCCCTTGCGTCAGTCCCCCGGGCCTTTGCCCAGGGCCGGGACCAAACCCAGGGGCAAAGCGCCAGCGCGTATACGGCTATCATCCAGAACGTCTTTGATTTTATCCAGAAGCATTACGTTGAAGAGGTTGACCCCAAAACGCTCTATGAAGGGGCTATGACCGGCCTCTTTAACGCCTTGGGAGACCCTCATTCCTCGTTTCTTGGGGAGAAAGACATGGCAGACCTCACGGATACCACCCAGGGCAGTTTCGGCGGCGTGGGCCTGTACATCTCCAAACCCGCGGACGCCCAGACCGACGGAAAGCCCCCGTATGTGGAGGTGGCCTCCCCCATTGAGGACACCCCGGGCTGGCGGGCCGGGATTAACCCCGGGGACCTTATCATCCAGATAAACGGCGAGCCCACAGACGCGCTTAGTATGGACGACGTGCTCGCCCGCCTGCGGGGCGCCCCGGGCGCGGAGGTGAAGCTCCTCATCCGGCGGGGGGCGAAACTGGAATTCCCTGTAACCCTCACGCGGGCTGTTATCGAGGTTCCCACCACCAAATCCGCCATGATAGGGAATACGGGGTACCTTAAACTTATTACGTTTACCCCCCGCACGGTGGACCGCGCCAAAGCCGCGATAGAGGACTTTAAGAGAAACAATTACACCGGGCTTATCATCGACCTGCGGAACAACTACGGGGGCCTCCTCCAGTCCGCGGTGGGCATAAGCGACCTTTTTCTTGACGGCGGGGCGGTGGTCAGCACCAAGTCCCGCATACCCGCGGAAAACACCCTGTTTAACGCCCGGAAGAATACGGCGGTGCCGGCGGACATACCGATTATCGTGCTTATTAACCGCGGCTCCGCGTCAGCGTCGGAGATTGTGGCAGGCGCCCTCAAGGACAGGGGCAGGGCGTATCTGGTGGGGGAAAAGTCCTTTGGCAAAGGCTCGGTGCAGCAAGTGTTCCCGCTGGACAACAAGTCGGGCTTTAAGATTACTGTGGCGCGGTACTATACTCCCAGCGACGTGAATATCGACAAAATCGGCATCCCGCCGGACCGGGAGGTCAAGTTCCCTGAATTCACCGACAGGGACGCGGAGAAACTGAACGCCCTTATCGCCGCCAACCGGATACCCGGGTTTGTGGAAAGCAACCCCCAGGCCACCGGCGCGGAGGTCCAGCGCTTCGCCCAGCAGCTCAACCGGGAATACCAGCTTGACCAGTCCCTTTTGCGCCGGCTTATCAGAAACGAGCAGAACAGGACGGTCATCGCGCCGGTGTATGACCTTGAATACGACGTGCAGCTTCAGGAAGCGGTAAAAATCCTGCAAGACGGAACCTACGGCGCCCTTATGCGGACCACCAAAACATTGAAAGCCTTACAAGAAGAAGCCGCCGAAGACGCTTTCCCCCTTGCTTCGTAACCCGCAGGCCGGCGCATGAAACAGTTCATCCTGCCTAGCCCGCCGGATTCCAACGGGACAATCCGGTTATCCGGCGCTGATTACCATTACCTTGCCCGGGTGCGGCGCCTTAAAGCCGGCGCGGTGTTTGACGCGCGCCTTCCTTGCGGGGAGGAAGTGCGGCTGGCTGTGCAGGCCGTTGGCAGCCGCTCCCTCCGGTGCGCGGCGGAGCCCCGCCCCAGGCCGCCTCCCGCCCCTCAGAAGGATATGCCGCCTGTGGCGCTTTTTCAGGCCCTGCCCAAGCCCTCAAAGATGGACATCATTGTCCGGCAGGCCGCTGAAGGGGGAATCGCGGAGATCGCCCCGTTTGTTTCCGCGTATTCCCCAGCCAATGCCCGGGCAAGCGGAAGCGGGATAGATCTTAAAATCGCGCGGTGGGGCCGGATTATTAAAGAGGCCCGCCAGCAAAGCGGGTCCGCGGTCAGCACGGTTATCCGCCGGCCCTGCTCTTTTCAAGACCTTATCCGGTATTGGGAAAGCCGCAAAAGCCCCGGCGCCGCGGGTATTCTCCTGCACCAGACCTTTCTGTCATCAGGAGGGTTCCACGAGTATTTAGCCGCGCCGCCGGATCTGGTGGTTCTGGCAATCGGCCCGGAAGGAGGCTTTTCGCCTTCTGAGGCCGGGGCGCTGCTGGCTGCGGGCTTTAAGCCGGCCCTGCTGGGCGCTGCGGCGCTGCGGGTGGAAACCGCCGCGCTCTACGCCGCCGCGGCGGTCAGGCTTATCCTTTTGGAGCGAGAGTCATGGATGTGGAAAAACTCGTAATACCCCATAACCCCACGATTAGGGAGCGGCTTGACGTGCTGCGGGTACCGCTTGACGTTATGCCCCCGGAGCAGCTGCCCAATCTTATCTATGAGCTTTTGAGCGCCCGGGAAGGCAAGAACATCGCGCTCCTTTCGGTGTGGGACCTGCTGCGGGCGCGGCGCAACAAAGAGTACCGGGCCTTTATTCTGAGGGCGTCCCTGGTTATCCCTATATCAAAAAGCCTCGTGAAAGGCGCCCGTTTTCTCACCGGAAGGGAGCCGGTCCGGTATATGCCCTTTGATTTCGTGGTGAACCTCCTTACTATTCTTGAGGAGCGGGAACTTACGGTGTATCTTCTGGGCGGAAAACTGCGGGTCCTCAAGAAAGCGGAGAAGAATATCCGCCAGACCTTTCCCCGCCTGCAAATAGTAGGCCGGTGCGCCGGCTCGTTTAAGAAGCAGGAGGAAGGGACTATTCTCGAAGCCATACGCAAGGCTTCCCCGGCGCTCCTTCTTGTGGGCAAGGGGGTGGGCGGCAAGGAGCATTGGATAGCCAGAAACGACAAAAACCTCCCCCGCGGGCTCAGGCTGTGGTGCAGCGATCTTTACGCCATTTTCGCGGAGCAGAAGCGCCACCCCTCTCCCCCTGTTTTTGAGCGCGGCCTTGAATGGATAGGCTTCTGCCTTGAAAACCCCCTGCGCCTGTTACGGTTTTTTTCTTTTATACGCTATAACCTTTTGCTGCTGCTGTACCGCCTCTTCAAGAAAAAGGGGAAGCAGCCCGCGGCGCCGCGCCCCTAAGGGCGGCCCCCTTCTCCGCACGGGCGGCGGGGATCTTCTCTAAGCGCTATATCTTGAACCGGGTGATCTCTTTCATAAGAACGCCGATGCTCTGCTTGTTTTCCTGGCTCATGTCCTGCACCCGCTTTATCGTGGCGTTAAGCTGGTCCATGCCGGAGGCGATCTGGTTCATCCGGTCCGTTAAATCAGCGGTCAGGGTCTCAAGGTTCTTGCCCTTTTCGATGATTTCCCTGCTGCCAGCCAGCATCTCCCGGGAGCCGGACCGCACGTTTTTGGTAACGTTGTTCGAGATGCTGATGGTTTCAAGGATTTCCTTGCTCCCCATGTCCTGCTCTTCCATGGCGTTTCGTATCTGG
>JAITHF010000027.1 GCA_031280115.1 Spirochaetaceae bacterium
CAGATAGAAGAGCGGATGTATAAGCGGGACATGGACTTGGTTGATGCCTACGGCACGATAAACCGGCTGGAGAAAACCGCCCTGAAACTGGCCGTCGCTGCGGACTGCCTTGCCGGCGCTTCGCGCCTCTTTTAAGAGAATTTGGGGGAACCAGTTCCCCCAAACCCCCGCTAAAGGCTTCATGCGCTGCGCCCGTGCGTTATCAAAGCGCGATGAGGCGCCGCTTCAGGGTTGTGACTGAACTTGCGAGCCCTCCCGCCGCAAGAAGCACGTGAATCCCCCGCAGGGGCGCAGGGGGTTGATTAGGGGAGGGGATAGAGTTAGAGTATATATTAAAATCTTATGAATACGTTAGCCCCTACGTTTAAGACGTTGAAAGAAGCCCAAGCAAGACTAGCGCTTGAAAACGAAAGCCGGAAAAATACCGCCCTTGCAGGCGCCCGGGACCAGATTGGCCGCAGCCGCGCCGCCATTCTCGCGGCAAACACAGCGGATGTGGCCCGCGCCCGCCAGCAAGGAATGAAAAACGCCCTGATTGACCGGCTCTCCCTGGATGATACGCGGATAGACAGCATTATCCAAGGCATTGACGCGGTTATCGCCTGCAAAGATCCGGTTAATACGGTCAAAGCCGCATGGACCCTGCCCAACGGCCTTGCGGTGGAACAACGCGCCGTGCCTCTGGGGGTCGTGGCAGCCCTCTATGAATCCCGCCCTAATGTTACGGTTGACGTGTTCAGCCTTGCCTACAAAGCCGGATGCGCCGTCCTGCTTCGAGGCTCCTCGTCAGCCCTTGAGTCAAACCGCGCACTGGCGGCGGCCATTACCCAAGGGCTCATAGACGGCAAGGGTATAGCCGGAGCCGCGGCCCTGGCGGACTCAGGGGACCGGGACGAGGTGGACGAAATCCTTCGCGCCCGGGGCTGGATTGACGCGGTTATTCCCCGGGGGGGGCCGGAACTTATCCGCCGGGCAGTGGAAAACGCCCGGGTTCCGGTCATCCAGACCGGCGCCGGAAACTGCCATATCTTTGTCGAACAGAGCGCGGATATGAACCGCGCCGTTGACATCATCGAAAACGCCAAAGTCCAGAAACCCGGGGCCTGCAACGCGGTGGAAACCCTGCTGGTGCAAAAGGCCGCGGCGCCGGCGCTTATGCCGCTTGTGGCGCGGCGCCTTGCA
This sequence comes from Spirochaetaceae bacterium, assembly GCA_031280115.1. Classification (GTDB taxonomy): domain Bacteria; phylum Spirochaetota; class Spirochaetia; order Treponematales; family Breznakiellaceae; genus JAITHW01. Next base: position 1,183 of record JAITHF010000027.1, read on the forward strand.
GGCCGGGTGGAACTGCGCTGCGACGGGTTTTCCAAAGAGTCCATCGGAGCCGTGCCGCCGGAACTGGTGCTGCGCGGCGCGGCGGAAGAAGACTGGGAAACAGAGTTTCTTGATTATATTCTGGCAGTGAAAACCGTGGAAACCCTTGACCAGGCCATCCGGCACATCAACCGGTACGGGACCGGCCACTCAGAAGCGATACTCACGCAAGATGCGGCGGCCCGGGAACGGTTTCTGCGGGAGGTGGACGCGGCCTGCGTGTATGTCAACGCCTCAACCCGCTTCACCGACGGCGGGGAATTCGGCTTCGGCGCCGAGCTTGGCATAAGCACCCAAAAGTTCCACGCCCGGGGGCCTATGGGCCTTGAAGCGCTTACTTCTATAAAATACTGCGTCAGGGGAAACGGCCAGATACGATAGGGTCCCAAGGGTCGAAATAGAGGGAAAAAAGGAAAAAAAGGGAAAGGGAAAAAAGAAAAAAAAGGAAAAAAAGATATGACTAGAGACAAGCACGCAAAAAGAGGCTATGAGGTAACGTACCAATGGGTTATGCAGTTACTCCAAACCTGCGACTTTGAAGAACACGCCGCGCGGCTCGGCCTGCGCTGCCCGGGGCGGGATAAAGCGGCGGTTGATTTTCTTGGCCGGACCTATCTCATCACGAAAGACGCCGTCACCCTTACGGAACAGCGCGTCCCCTGGGCCGTGGGCGCCGAGGGCTTTGAGTATAACCTCAAAAGCGTGCTGGGCTACTACCTCCTTTCGGACTGCGCCGCTGAGCCGGCAGGCGACTTCTGCCCTATGACGCATTTTTCCCACGGCGTGTTTGACAACCGCCCCCTGTCGGGCGGCTCCCTTGAGGCGGCCTACAAGGACGGGGAAAAACTGGGGCGCGCCGGGGAAAAACTGGGCTTTACAAGGGAAAAGCCCGGGCATTGGCGCTATACCCTCCTCCCCAAGGTGCCAATAAAAATAATCTATTACGAAGGGGACGACGAGTACCCCGCAAACATACAGGTACTCTTTGATAAAACCGTCATACAGTTCTATAAGTTCGAGCCCCTTGCGGTCCTGCACCTCTGTTTCCGGGAGGGGTTGGCCGCAGTGGGGAACCCAATCCTGTGAAACCGCCGGCAGCGCGGGGGGCGCTGCTTTGGCGCCTCCTCCTGTTCTTGGCCGCCCAGCCCCTTGCGGGCCAGTCTCTGACAGGGCGGCCTGCGGAGCGGGCGTCAGTGGGCGTTGACTTTACGGTTGAGTCCAACCGCGTCTTTCCGGCGCTGGTGGATTTTTCTTCTTTCGGCTCCCTCTCGGTGCATAAGGCCGCGCGCTTTGATACAGGCGTTTCACTTGGGGGAAACGGCGTGTTTTTCGTGGTTAAGACCTTTGCCAAAGCAGCATTGTCCCTGAAGGACACGCCCCTTTCGGCAACGGTCCACTATATCTACAACGGGCTTCCGGCATATAAAACCCATATCCAAACCCTGACCCCCATGCTTTCCCTCAACGGGCGCTGGGCAGGGACTTCTGTGGGCCCTGCGTGGCATTTCACCGTGTTTGACCGGGAGGCGGCTATTGTGGAGCCGGTGTTTGCCTTCTCAGCCTATGTCAACGTATATAACACCGACCGGGGGCGCATCGGCCTGCGGTGCGCGAACATAACCGACTTTTCTTCCGGCACTATGGGCGCCTACGCGCTTACCGCGTACAGCGCGCTTGGCATAAGCAAGCGGTGTTTTATGATCAATACGATAACCCTGTACCAGAGCGGCAGCGTAGGGCTCGCGGCGAATTACTACGGGTTTTCCTACCGGGGAGGGCTGGTATTCACCTGGTAATCCGCCTGTTCTGCTCCTGCCTCCTCTTCCCCCTGTCCCTTGCGGCCTGTTCAGTAGACCTCCTTGGCTTCTTCGGCTCAAACGATCTGGATGAGAGGCTGAACCACCGGAACACGTTCAACCTGCTCTCCCCGTCTGACCGGAACCTTACGTTTACCGATGACTCCTACTCGTTTATCGCCGTTGCGGACACGCATATCGAAAACGCCGACGCCTTCGGCCTTGAGCGCCTTGCGCCGCTTGTGGCCGGGGACCACCGGGTGAAGTTCGTGGTAGTTCTGGGGGACATAACGCAAAACGGACGGGCCCGGGACCTTGAGAAGTTCATCAGCATCGCCCAATCCCTGGGGGTTCCCTGTTATCCTGTGGTGGGAAACCATGATATATACCATAATAATTGGCCGGCGTGGCGGGACCTCATAGGCTCCACGTCCTATAGGATAGACGGATATAACCTTACGCTGTTTGTGCTTGACTCGGCGAATGCCTTTTTCGGCGCAAGCCAGCTAAGCTGGCTTGACCGGGAACTGGGTACTGCCAAAGGGCGGGTGTTTGTCTTTACCCACGCCAACCTTTTTACCGAGAGCGTAACCGATATACAGGTACTAACCGACCTGCGGGAGCGGGCGCGGATTATGTCCCTGCTCCAAGGGCGGGTTGACGGGATGATAAGCGGCCACGCGCACAAGCGGATCATCAAAACCCGCGGCGCCGTGCGCTATACCGCCGTCGAAGACTTTAAAAGCACGAAAACCTATTGCCGCGTGGAGGTGGGTCCTGGGGGCGTCAGCTATACCTTCGCCGCCCTCTAGCCCCCTGCACAGCCTCCGGCTGTTTCACGTGCTTCCTGCGGTGAGCGGGTTTGCGATTTTAGTCACAACCCAGAAGGATGCGCCTCAGCGGACACCGCAAGCGTTAGTGGCGCGGCGCAGGAAGCCGTTGGCTGGGGGTTTGGGGGCAGCCGAAGGCTGTTTCAGCAGCCGTAGTTTGCACTATGAGCCGCAAACCATGAAGCGCCGGTAAAAAAGCCTCCAAATTTCTTCTAAAAGCGCCAGCGCCGCGCAGCGCTCATCACCGGACAGCCGGCGGCTTTCATGGTGCGGACGCAAGGGGACGGAGCAGGCAAAAGGGCGCAACTCAGGGGCTTTACGGCGCTTTTGGTAATAGGGTAAACTCTGGAAGAAGGAGTAAAAATGGCCTATTATTCTATAGAATTGTGTGCAGGCGCCGGAGGACAGGCTTTAGGGCTTGAAAAAGCCGGTTTTACACATCTCGAACTCATAGAAATTGATACAAACGCTTGTAATACATTGCGTTTTAACCGTCCGCATTGGAACGTTATTGAAGGGGATATTTGCAGTTATTTTCCCAAGCCTTCTGTGGAAATAGATTTACTGGCAGGTGGCGTTCCTTGTCCGCCTTTTTCTGTGGCGGGAAAACAGTTAGGCTCACAAGATGAACGGGATTTATTCCCCGAAGCGTTACGGCTTGTGGCGGAATTAAAACCAAAAACCGTTATGCTGGAAAATGTCCG
>JAITHF010000111.1 GCA_031280115.1 Spirochaetaceae bacterium
TACCGGCGTATGGTGCGGCGCGGTTTTAAGCAGTTCCGGCTCGCTCCGCGCTTCCTGCGCTATTGCCTTGAGCGCCTGGGCAAAGGCTTCGAGGGCTTCTTTACTCTCCGTCTCAGTAGGCTCCACCATAAACGCCTCTTTGACAATCAAGGGAAAGTACACGGTGGGCGGGTGGAAGCCGTAGTCAATGAGGCGCTTGGCAATGTCCATAGTGGTAATGCCGTTTCCTAGATGGGGGGACGCGACAAACTCGTGCATACAGCGCCGGTCCGCGCCGAAGGCCGAGGGGAAATCATCCTGCACCAGAAAGCGCAGGTAGTTCGCGTTCAGCACCGCGTACTCGGCGGCGCGGCGGATGCCCTCCCGTCCCAGTATTTTTATGTAGGTATAGGCGCGTACCAGCACGCTGAAATTGCCGTGAAAGGGTTTAAGCCGGCCTATGGAAGAAGGAGGGGCGGCAAGGCCGTAGGCCGAACCGTCGAGAACCGCCACAGGCCCCGGAAGATAGTCCTTGAGCGCGGGCCCCGCTCCCACGGCGCCTGCGCCGGGCCCTCCGCCGCCGTGGGGGGTGGAGAAGGTTTTGTGGAGGTTGACGTGCATCACGTCAAAGCCCAGGTCCGCAGGTTTAATAATGCCCATAAGGGCGTTAAGGTTCGCCCCGTCGCCGTACACAAGGCCCCCGGCTTCATGCACGGTTCGGATAATCTCTTCGATATGCGGCTCAAAAAGACCAAGAGTACCCGGATTGGTAATCATAAGGCCCGCAAGGTCGGCGCGTTTCCCGCCGGCGCAGGCGGCCTTGAGGGACGGCAAATCCACCGCGCCGGAACTGTCGGACGGGATGGTTTCCGCGCTGAAGCCCGCCATCGTACAGGTGGCCGGATTGGTCCCGTGGGCCGAATCAGGCACGAGAATACGGGTGCGGCTGAAATCGCCGCGGTCATGGTGGTAGCGCCTTATCATAAGGGCGCCTGCAAGCTCGCCTTGGGCGCCGGCGGCGCCTTGGAGGGAAAACGCGGCAAAGCCGGTAATGGCTTTAAGGCTCTCCTGCAGTTTATAGATAAGGCCGATGGCCCCCTGATTTTCCGCCGGATCCAGCAGGGGGTGGGCGCGGCGGAAACCCGCAAGGGACGCGGTTTCCTCGTTAATTTTGGGGTTGTACTTCATGGTACAGGAACCGAGGGGATAGAACTGGCGGTCGACCGAGAAGTTTTTATCCGCGAGGCGGGTAAAATGGCGCACCGCTGTAAGCTCGTCAAGCTCAGGAAGGCGCAGGCCCTCCCGGAGGAGGTGCGGGGGAAAAGGAGTCTTAGCAACATCCAGCGCCGGAAGCCTCACCCCCTTGCGCCCCTCAACGCTTTGTTCGTAGAGGAGCGGGGTATGGGTATTTATATCTTTTATATCTTTTATATCTTTCATTATGGGTATGCCTTTTGGAGCGCCCCTATTAAGGCGTCAATGTCATGCCGGGAATGTTTTTCGGTAACACAGATAAGAAGTTCCTGTTTCCGCTCCGGAAAATAGCGGGACAGCGGGAAGCCCGGAACCAGATCAGGAAACAGCCGCTCGTCGTAGGCGCCCGGCAGTTTTACCACGAATTCCTTAAAAAACAAGCCCGGACCCACCTCGAAGCCCTTCAGTTCTGCGATGCGGGACGCGGCGTAGTGGGCTTTGTGCCAGCAATGCTCCGCCGCGTCTCTCAGGCCGGTTTTTCCCATAAGCGCCAGGTATATACAAGCCCGCAGCATCGCAAGCCCCTGATTGGAACAGATATTGGATACCGCCTTTTCCCGGCGGATGTGCTGTTCCCGCGCCGAAAGGGTAAGGACAAAGCCCCGCCTGTTGTCATGGTCTTTGGCTTCCCCCGCAATCCGCCCTGGTATCCGCCGCATAAGCGCTGAACTGACTGCCATAATCCCGAGGCAGGGCCCGCCGAAATTAAGGTCGTTTCCCAAGCACTGCCCCTCGGCGCTCACGATGTCCGCGCCGTATGCGCCGGGGCTCTTGAAAAGAGCCAGCATGAGCGGGTCGGCGTGTACGAGAAACAGGGCGCCTGCTGCGTGTACCGCGTCAGCCGCGCCTGAGAGGTCGGGAATAACCCCGAAGAAGTCCGGATAGGCCGCCACAAAACACGCAAGATCCGGCGGAAGGCTCGAAGGCGGCGCGCTGTAGGTTTCGATCGCCGGCTTAAACGCCGTAAGATACGTCTCCAGCACGGCGCGGTATTCAGGGTGGAGCCCTGCGGGAATCAGCACCCTGTTCTTTGGGCCCGAATGTTTAAGCGCCAGAATGACCCCTTCCGCAAGGGCCGCGGCGCCGTCGTAGTGCCCCGCGTTTACCACCTCCATTCCGGTCAGTTCGGCTATCATGCTCTGATATTCAAAGATGGACTGGAGGGTGCCTTGGCTTACCTCGCTTTGATACGGGGTATAGGCCGTAACAAACCCGGCATGGGCCGCAAGGGCGCCTACTGCCGCGGGGATGAAGTGGTCGTACAGGCCGGCGCCG
>JAITHF010000113.1 GCA_031280115.1 Spirochaetaceae bacterium
GGATATGCGCTACCAGCTTTCCGGGGACGTGAGCGACGAATCCGCCCAGGCCCTGGGCCGCCAGGTAGGGGCGGAGGCCATTATGTCCGGCTCCCTCACGAACTTGGGCGCTGCCTACCGGTTCCGGATCAAGGTTATCAACGTGGAAACCGCCGCCATCGAAGCCCAGTTCGCCTTCACCGTGCAAAACGACGCCCAGACCGCGTACCTCCTGACCGGCAAGATGCCGGAACCTGCGCCTGCGCCCACACCCCAGCCTGCGCCCAAGCCCGCGCCTGTGGTAACGCCCGCGTCGTCCGGCGGCATGACCCAGGCCGCTTCGGGCCTTAAAAGCACCGCTGACTGGCTGGCGGCCAACGCCAAAGCCGGCGGGAACTATGTTATTACCCTTGACTGGAACGAGCAGGCCCCGCCGCTCCGCTTCAGTTACAACAACCAGAACGTAACCATCACCCTCAAAGCCGCGGGAGGGCAGCGGGAAGTAACCTTCGACACCGCCGCTCCTTCCGCGCCCCTGTTCACCGTCGGCGCGGGGGTTACGCTCATTATAGAAGAAAACGTGGTGTTAAAGGGCCTGCCGGAAAAAAGCAAGCCTCTTGTCAGTGTGGACGGCGGCGCCTTTACCCTGAACGGCGGTACTCTCAAAGACAACAAAACCAGCGATAACGGCGGCGCCGTCTTGGTAGCAGGCGGCGGCGCCTTTACCATGCAGGGCGGGGCCATCACCGGCAATACCTCCAATAAATGGGGCGGCGGCGTCTTTGTGACAGGCGGGACGTTTACCATGAACAGCGGCGCCATAAGCGGCAATACTGCCAGTTCTGGCGACGGCGGCGTCTTTGTGACATTCAGCGGCAGCGCGTTTACTATGAAGGGCGGAACCATAAGCAGCAATACCTCCAGTTCTGGCGGTGGCGGCGTCTCTGTATCCACCAGCGGGACGTTTACCATGCACAACGGCGCCATAAGCGGCAATACTGCCAGTTCTGGCGGCGGCGTCTTTGTGACATTCAGCGGCAGCGGGTTTACCATGCAAGGCGGGTCCATAAGCGGCAATACCGCCGACAATGACGGCGGCGGCGTCTCTGTGGCATTCAGCGACAGCGGGTTTACCATGCAAGGCGGGGCCATAAGCGGCAATACCGCCGGTTCTGGCGGCGGCGTCTCTGTATTCTTTAGCAGCGCGTTTACAAAATCAGGCGCTGACGGGGTGATTTACGGGTCCGACGCCCCTGCGGGACAGGCAAACAAAGCAGCCCGCGCCGCCGCTGTGTATGTTGATGACGGGAGAAAGCGGGAAACCACCGCCCGAACCTCCACGGCGCTGGACACGCAAAAGAGCGGGCCCTCCGGCGGCTGGGAATAGGCCGCCCCCAGCGCTTTGCCGGCGCAAAAACGACTTTATTTTGGTGCCAAAGTGACTTTGTTTGGTGCCAAAGTGACTTGTTTTGGCGCCACGGAACTCTTTCTTGGCACCAAGGAACTCTTTCTTGGCGCCACGGAACTCTTTCTTGGCGCCACGGAACTCTTTCTTGGTGCCAAAATAAACTATCCTGTCCCCGGATAAATCATTATGCTGCAACGAATTATCGGCGCTTCATGGTTTGCGGCTCATAGTGCAAACTACGGCTGCTGAAACAGCCGGAGGCTGTCGGCGCTTCGCGCCTCTTGAAGAGAATTTGGAGGGTCATAGACCCTCCAAACCACCCCTCAAGGCTTCCTGCCTCGCGCCCGTGCGCTCTCAAAGCGCGGTGAGGCGCATCCTTCAGGGTTGTGACTAAAATTGCAAACCCTCTCACCGCAGGAAGCACGTGAATCCCCCGCAGGGGGTGAAACAGCCTCCGGCTGCCCGCAGGGGGTATACGGCGGGGCGGGTTCAGCAGTACCATACCCTATGGAACTATCACGATGTCCCTGGTGCCTTGGGGACGAGGAATATACGCGCTACCATGATGAGGAATGGGGGGTTCCCCAACGGGACGGCCTCAGGCTTTTTGAGATGCTCATCTTAGAAGGCGCCCAAGCGGGCCTTTCATGGCTGACAGTTCTGCGGCGCCGCACTTCGTACCGGGAGGCGTTCGACCGGATGGAACCGGAGAAAATAGCCCGGTACGGGGAAACGGATGTTGCGCGCCTTATGAAGAACCCGGGGATTATCCGCAATGAGCGCAAAATCCGTTCAGCCGTCGGGAACGCCAAGAGCTATCTTGCCCTGCAAGAGCGGCACGGCTCTTTTTCGCGCTGGCTCTGGAACTGGGTGGAGGACGCGCCTCTGGTAAACCGCCCCCGGTCTCCTGAGGATATTCCGCCGTCCACGCCGCTTTCAGCGCTGATTTCCAAGGAACTGCGGGCATGGCGCTTTTCTTTTGCAGGGCCGGTCATTGTGTATGCGTTCATGCAGGCCGTAGGCATGGTAGACGACCACCTTGCCTCCTGTTACCGCGCCGGAGCCGGAGCCCCGCCGCCGTCAAGCGGACCGGATAAACTAGATAAACTTTATAAATAAATTTATAAATAAAAAAAGGGAGCAGTTATGGATGAGCAAAAAAGGCCGGAGGACCTTACCGGCATGGAAACAGGCGCCGCAAAGGAATATATTATTCAGCATATTGCGGCGCTGAAAGAAACTGAGCGGCAGCGCGCTGCGGCGGAAGCGGAGCAGGCAAAGTGGGCGTCCCGTGCGTCCCTTGCCCGCTCAAAGGGCAGGGAGGATCTGGCGGCCCGGGCAGAGGCCGAAGCAGCGGGCAGGCGCGCGCTGGCGGAGCGGCTCGGCGCGGAGATGGAGGCGCTTAAAGCCAGCATAGAAACCATGCGGCGCCAGCTTCCGGCCCTGGCCGCGCGGGAGCGGGCCGTGGACGCTGACCTTCTTCTTGAGAAACTTGCTCAAGAGGCGGGGTATGATTCATCCCAAGACGCCGAGAGGGAACGGCAATTCAAGGAACTCTAACCCCCCAACAGGCGTAGAGGGGGTGTTAAGGGCGGTCTCAAATATGACGATTATTGAACAACGTACCATGTGTTTCACACGTGTTCAGGAGGAACTTTTATGAAAAAATGGTCCGCGCTTGTTCTGAGCGCCGTCCTGTCCGCTGCCGCGCAGGCGCAGATAAAACCAACCTTGACCATTCTGCCGTTTAACGAAAGAACGGGCGAAGAGGAAGCGGCGGCCTCCCTCCTTTCCCAACAGCCGGAACTCAATAAAACATTCGACCTTGTGCCCTGCGCCGAGACGTTCAGCCGGCTCGCCCTTGACCTGGAAGGCGGAACCTATACCGCCGAGGAGGACCTTGCCTATGAGGTCCGCAGCCGCCTGGCCGCTGACTTCGCCGTTATTGTCTGGGCCGGCAAAGCAGGGGGCGAAAACCTGTGCCTGTTCTCTCTTATAGATATGAAAGACTTCCGCCTAACCGCCGGCGCGTACCGGAAGTACACAGGGCCGCAGGACCTTAGCCGCGCAATGCCGGCTATTGCCGAAAAGATGCGGCAGGGCATGGCGGCGCCGCAGGGCCTGCCTAAAATCTCCGCCCTGCCCTTCGCAATCAGGCCGGACACGCAAAGCGACGGCGCAATCCTCTTCCAGCTTATGAACATCGAGCTTGCCAACAGCGCCCTTTACGCCGTATACCCCTGGTCCATGACCATTGCCTCCCTCCTGCGGGGGCGGAACATCCAGTATGCCCAAGGCGTGGCCGATCCGGCGGCTTTGAGGGACGCAGGGCATAACGGGCAGATCAGGTACGCCCTCACAGGCGCCCTGGTAGCCATGGAAACCAGCCGCCTCTTTCTCGGCTCCCTTATGGATACTGAAAACGCGGAATTTATTGCCGGCGGCCAGATAGAGTACGCAAGCATAGCAGGCGATTTGGAGCCGCTGGCGCAATTCGCGCGCAGCCTCGCGGCGCAGAAGGCCGGGGGCGCGGGAAAGCCGGGCCTCCCGTCTTCCGGCGCCTTTGCCGGGACCAAGCCCCCGCAAGAGAACGCCCCGCCGCCTGCCCGGGCGTCAGGCTCCGGCTCTGCCGGCGCGGGAAACCCGCCGCCTGCCCAAAGCGCCGGAGATGCAGGAGGAGCCGTTACAGAGGCCGCTCCAGAAATAATAGAAATAAAAGAAATAGAAATAAAAACAACAGAAGCCAAGCCGACCCTGACGGTGCTCCCCTTTTCGGATAAAGCAGGCGGGGACCAGGAAACGATTGCTATACTGCTGGCAAATCAAGAGGCCCTCCGCAGGCGCTTCACTGTGCTCCCTGCGGCGGGCACGTATCAAAGCGTCAGCGCCGCGCTTCTTCGCAAGACCTACCCCCACCGGGAGGCGTTTGATGAGGCGCTGCGTAAAAGCCTCCGGGCTGACTTCACCCTTATCGTGCGGGCGGAGAAAACGGGAAGCAGCAGCGTCTTTCTTGCCTCTCTGGTGCAGATGCAGGACCTCCGGCAGATCGCCGGCCATTACCAGCGGTATCCTGACGTGCGGAACGTGGTAAAGGGCTTGCCGGATCTGGCCGGAACCATTGCCGGCGCCGCAGGAAAGGCGCCGGATCCGAACCTCCCCAAACTCGCGGCGCTCCCGTTTTATACGCCGGCCAAAGGCCGTACCGAGGAGCGGGACGCGGAGATGCTGTTCCAGTACCTGGCTATCGAGCTTACCAACAGCGGAAAGTACGCGGTGTATCCCTGGGAACTCCCTATTCAGACCCTTATAAGCGGTTTCACGATTTCTTATTTCGGCATTATCGACCCTGAGCGGATAAGCGCTTTTGGGAAAGCCGCAGGCATCCCCTATATGCTGACAGGAGACCTGCTTAACTTGGGAACCGGCAGCCTCTTTATGTCGTCTATCGTACACACCGGAAATGCGGGCGTTTTGGCCCGGGGGGATTTGGAGTACCGGATTATTATGGAAGATCCCCAGTCCCTCGCGGCTCTGGCAGGCCGCCTTACCCAGCGCACGAAGGCTGAAAGCACGGCTCTTGACCCGGGCCCTCCCCGGGCCGCGCCGGTTACCCCGCCTGCGCCGCGCCTTCCCCAGCCCCCGCAAGGCCGGTTTGTCAAAATAAGCGGCGGGACCTTTACTATGGGGACCCCCGCATCCGAGGCCGGGCGGGATCAGGACGAAATCCAGCGCCGGACAACGGTTCGCGACTTTTACCTGAGCGCCTGCGAGGTAACGCAGGAAGAATATGAGGCGGTAATGGGGGTAAATCCCAGCTACTTTAAGAGCCCCACCTCCGGCGCGTATCCGGTGGAACAGGTAAGCTGGTTTGAGGCCGTGGAATACTGCAACAAGCGGAGTCTTCAAGAGGGGCTTACGCCGGCGTACGTGATAAACCGGGGAACAGTGGTCTGGAACCAGAGCGCAGACGGCTACCGGCTGCCCACGGAGGCCGAATGGGAATACGCCTGCCGCGCCGGCACAACCGCCGCGTTTTATACAGGCGCCCGTTTTACTGCTGACGAAGGGAATTATGACGGGACCTATACCTATAACAGAAGCGCTGCCGGGGTATACCGGGAACGCCCCACGCCGGCTGGAAGTTTCAAACCCAACAGCTGGGGGCTTTTCGATATGCACGGCAACGTGTACGAATGGTGCTGGGACTGGTACAGGCCGTATGATGACGACAACGCCCGGGCCGCGCCTCCGGGCCATAGGATTATCCGCGGGGGAAGCTGGTACAGCGCCCCGCGCTACCTGCGTTCCGGCAACCGGGCGCAGGCCGCGCCGGAGGCTCGGGCCTATTATCTGGGGTTCCGCCTGGCACGGAGCGAATAACCCTGACGGGCGCTCCTAGGATAGATAGGCCGTGCTCAGTTTCTTTTCTTTTTCAAACCGTTCCTGGGCGAGGATAATAAGCCGGTCAATAAGACCGGCGTAGGAAATGCCGGAGGCTTCCCAGAGTTTGGGATACATGCTGATACGGGTAAAGCCGGGCATGGTGTTAATCTCATTAACAAAAATCTTCCCGTCCGGGGTAAGAAAAAAATCCACCCGGGAAAGCCCCTCGGCGTTAAGCGCCTTAAACGTCTTGAGCGCCAAATCCCGCAGGGCTTGGGCGGTCTCTGCCGGTATCTTCGCGGGAATCTCCAGAAACGCGCCTTTTTCATCGAGATATTTGGCGGCATACGAATAGAACTCATGGGAAGAGACCACCTCCCCCACAACCGACGCCAGAGGCGCCTCGTTGCCCAGCACCGAACACTCAAGCTCCCGGGCCTTAATATACGCTTCGATGATGATTTTCGTGTCATACCTGAAGGCGTTAGCAACTGCCGGAAGGTACTCGCCTTCGTTATGTATCTTGCTTACCCCCACGGAAGACCCCATGTTGGCGGGCTTGACAAACAGGGGCAGCCCCAAAGTATTCGCAAGGCGCTCGAAAGAAGGCGGCGCCTCGTAAGACCGGACGGCGATAAAGTCCCCGATAGGTATCCCCGCGTCCCGCAAGAGGCGCTTCATCACCTCTTTATCCATGCCCACCGCGGAGCCCAGCACGCTGGAGCCCACAAAAGGAATATCCGCCAGCTTAAGCAGCCCCTGTACGGTGCCGTCTTCCCCAAAGGGCCCGTGCAAAATAGGAAAGATAACCTCAACAGCCTCTTCTTCCTGGGCCCGCGCCGCCGTATTGATAAGGGCGCCGCGGCTCTGCGGGGCAAGCGCAACCGGCCTGTTTGATTCCTGTTCCTCAAGACATATCCGCGCAGGGTCTTCAGGGTAGTGGAGAAAGCGGAGAAATCGGGAGGCGTCATTGAGGAGCCACCTGCCGGACTTGTCAATGCCGATAAGCACGGGCTCGTATTTTTCCCGGTCCATAGCCTCAAAGACGTTTCTTGCGGACTGGAGAGACACTTCGTGTTCGGCTGACTTGCCGCCGAAGAGGATTCCCACCTTGATTTTTTTGTTGGTAGTGGTAGCCATATACGGTACTCCTTTTCTATTCTTTTGAGCAACACTCCCAGCATACCGCAAAATACCCGCCCCGTGAAGCCTCAAAACTTCCCGCCTGCGTACTGGCGCGGCGCAGGGGGAAGGGGTATACTGCGGATATGGATATTGATGTTATTACCCGTCTGGTGGTGCCGCGCTTTTTGGCGTATACCCGCTACTGGACCACCAGCGACCGCGCGCGCGAAGAGACGCCCTCCACTGCCGGACAGTGGGATCTGGCCCGGGCGCTGGTTTCGGAACTTGAGAACATGGGCGTACCTCATGTGGTATTAACTGACCGCTGTTATGTCGTCGCCCGCCTTCCGGCGCGGGGGGGCGCGGAAAATTGCCCGGCCCTGGGTTTTATGGCGCACCTTGACACTGCGGAGGATGTTTCGGGAAAAGAGGTGAAAGCCGCGCTGGTCCCGTCGTATAACGGGGAGCGGATAGAACTCCCCGGAGGCGGCGCCCTTGATCCGGCGCTTGATACGGATCTGGCGCGGCAGGCCGGCAAGGCCATCATCCACGCTGACGGCGCCACCCTCTTAGGGGCTGATGATAAGGCGGGCATCGCCGAGATTATGACTGCCGCAGAGTATCTTATCACCCATCCTGAAATCGGACACGGGCCTGTGGAGATCATCTTCACCCCTGACGAGGAAACCGGCAAGGGGCTTCCCGGGTTCCCTCAAGAAGAAGTTACCGCCCAGGTCTGCTATACCCTTGACGGCGGCGCCCTGGGGGAGGTTGAGGCGGAGTGTTTTAATGCGTACAAGGCGGATATCCGCTGTACAGGAAAGGTTACGCACCTGGGGTACGCCCGCGGCGTCATGGCCAATGCCGCGCTCATGGCCGCGTCCTTCGCGCTGATGCTCCCCCGCTCGGAAAGCCCGGAGGCTACTGACGGGTACTACGGGTACTACTGCCCCATAAACATCGAAGGAACCGTAGAAAACGCCTCTCTTGAGTGTTATATTCGGGACTTTGACCGCGCCGGCGCCGAGCGGCGGATTGCGGCGCTGGAGCGCTTTGCCCGGGCCGTGGAAGCCCAGTTTCCCGGGGGGCAGGTAACGGTTGCCGCAACGCCCCAGTATTACAATATGAAAGAAAACATCCAAAAGCGGCCAGAGGCTATGGACACGCTGAAACGCGCCCTGTCCAATCTAGGTATCCCCTGCCATCTGCGCCCCATTAGAGGCGGCACCGATGGGTCCCGGCTTACTGAAATGGGTATTCCAACGCCCAATATCTTTACCGGCGGCAGGAACTGGCACAGCCGTACCGAATGGGCGTCAGTGCCTGAAATGGCCGCGGCCTGCGCGGTGATTATCGAGCTTGTCCGGCTCTGGGCTCAAGAGCAGAAGGCGTAACAGCGTATTGTTACGATTGATAGAGGCGTTCTATTGATAAAATTGATAAAATCCGGCGCCAGCGCCGGAAGCGCCTTGCGTGTTCTCCATAGAATACTATACTTTTTCCTAGGGGGCCCTGGGCCTCTGTATCAGGTATGTGAGGATGTATGTGATGAAACAAGTAATCCTATGGTGTGTTTTGGCTGCCGGCGCCGTGTCTTCCGCCGGCGCCCAGAGCCCGGCGGTTCCTCAAGAGATACGCGCCGCGTTTGCCAAAGCGGGTCTGTCAACCTTAAGCAAGCCGGTCCCGCTCCTTGATTTTTCCCTTCCCTTACTTGACGGCAGCGGCGCCAAAACAACGTTGAGCGGCTTTAAGGGAAAAGTGGTTTTTCTGAACTTCTGGGCTACCTGGTGTCCGCCGTGCCGGGAAGAGATGCCCTCTATGGAAGCGCTGTACCAGCGGTTTAAGGGTTCGGGGCTGGAGATGCTGGCCGTTGACATTCAGGAAGACTCTAAGCAGGTGGGCGCCTTTACGCGGCAGTTCAAACTAACCTTTCCGGTGGCGCTTGATACTTCATACAGCGTCAGCGCCCGCTACGGTATCCGGGGTATTCCCGCCACCTTTATCATCGACCGCGGGGGCTTTGTCATCCTCACGGCGGTGGGCGGCGTTGACTGGTCAAGTCCGGCAATGATTGCCGCCTTTGAGGCGCTGCTTACCTATGGCCAATGATATTTCCCTTCTGGCGGCGTTTGCCGCGGGGATCCTTTCTTTTTTGTCCCCCTGCGTGCTGCCGCTTATTTCGTCATACTTCCTGCTTTTAAGCGGGACCCCCGCCGGAGCATCCCAAGAAGAAGGCAGCGTGGCTTCTTCGCGCCGTCCGGCCATTCTGGGAAAAACCGCGTGCTTCGTGCTGGGCTTTACCTTGGTGTTCATGGCCCTGAGCATACTCTTTTCCGGCCTTTTCTTTATGTTCAGCGGCGCCGGCGCCGTGATAAACCGCATTGCGGGAATAATCGTGGTGCTGCTGGGCTTAAATATGCTCCTTGATTTCATCCCGTTTCTGAACTATGAAAAGCGTATCCATCTTTCAACGCGGCTTCAGGGGTACACAGGCTCCCTCTTGGCAGGCGCGGCCTTTGGCGCGGGCTGGACTCCCTGCGTGGGCCCTATTTTGGGGAGTATCCTGCTTATGGCCGGGCAGAGCGGGACCCTCTTCGCCGGGGCCGGTTATTTGCTGGTCTATTCTCTGGGCTTGGGCCTGCCTTTTCTGGCCTGCGCGTTCTTTTTAGGCTCCTTTCTCGCCTGTCTTGAAAAACTTAAACCCTGGCGGCGGCTTATTCATAAGGCAAGCGGCATTTTTATCATAGCCGTCGGCGTCTTTATTATGCTTGGCCGGTTCCAGAACCTCAGCGGCTTTTTCATGAAAACCGGCTACGGGCTGAGCCTGTGGTCGGCACAGAGAGAGGCGCCGTTTATAACCGCGGGGTTTTTGCTTTTTATCGCGCTTCTTCCTATTGGGTACCGTTTGGCCCGGGGCAGGAAACCGTTCTCCCGAACGTCGCTTGTAGTCTGCGCCCTCTTTGCCGCGCTCTCGGCAGCCCAGGCCGCCGGCGCTATTGACTGCGCCGCGTTCCTCTCGCGCTGGCTTCTCTTCACCGGCCCCCTGCAAAGATTTTAATCCTGTGCCGGATTTTGGCTTTTAAGAAAGGCGCGCCCCCCGGGCTTCCATTGCGGCGGCGGTTTCCGCTGCCGCTTCCAGCATCCGCGCCGCAGTAAGGGGGATAAGGAGGAGGCGCCGGCTTTTTTTGCCGGATCGGGCCCGGTACGCCGCGTCTGCGTCTTCCCAGATTTCAAAAAAACGCGGGATAAACCCAAGCATTAGGGAAATGCCAAGCCCAAGCCGCCCCCAGCCCGCTGTTTCCGCCCTGCGGTCCCTGCGCTTCACAAGGCGGCGCACGCCGGCTTCTATTCTTCCCAGGGATTCCCGCAGTTCTTTCATAGCGGTTACTGAGAAAAAAAGCGCTCCCGCGGCAAATGAGAGCAAAAGCCCTGCGCCGAAAAACACGCCTTCTATAAGAGCTATAAAATCTGTAACGCCCTGCATAGAAAATATGAATGTGAATGTGAAACCATCGTTAAAACTGAAGGTACACGAGAACAGGCGAAGGGCGATGACAAAGAGCCCCATCATCGTAACCGGGGCGCTTCCCCTAAGCAATTCCCAGGGGCGGATGCCTGCTGAAAGGGCGCCTGTTATGATAAGGAGCGCTATAACCATGAGCCGGACGGCCCCTGAGAACGCCAGATCCGCCGGAAGCGCGGGAGCCGCCGTTGGAATTTTTGCCGCGGGAATTTTTATAGAAAAGACCGAAAAAATCGAAAAGAAGAGAAGGGCCAGCAGCTTTATCCCTGCCGGCATCCTATGGAGCAGCGTCTGCCCACGCCGGTAGGCGTAGGGCGTCAGCGTATGGTAAGCCATGTACAGTCCTCCACCGCGGCATAGGTCTTGCGCGGGTCCCGAACCCCGTAGGATGGATCAAGCCGGTCGAGCACCGCCTTGGGCGCCCCGTCTTCTTGCAGCAGCCCTTTATGGAGGATCACCAGCCTATCGGCGAAGGCCAGCACTTTCTCAAGCTCATGGGTAAGGATGAGAAGGGTTTTACCCTGATCTTTTAAGCGCCGGATGATCTCAAGGACCTGCACCACCCCGTGCCAATCAAGATTAGCAAACGGCTCGTCCATGATGACCGTCTCACAGCCCATAGCCAGAATACCTGCCACCGCGAGGCGCCGCTTTTCCCCGCCGGAAAGCCTGCGGGGAGGGAAATCCCGCTTATCCTCCAAGCCTGAGGCGCGCAGCGCCGTTGCGACGCGTTCCGCAAGGGCAGCTTTTTTAAGCCCCAGGTTTGCAGGGCCGAAGGCAATATCCTCCTCCACGCTCTCGCCTACTATCTGGGCGTCCGGATCCTGAAACACAAGCCCCACGGTCCGCCGCAGTATGGCGGCGGCTTTTTCGAGTAACCTCCCCTGAAAGCGAATCTCCCCCTGGCTTGGAGGCACCAAGCCGGGCATA
>JAITHF010000242.1 GCA_031280115.1 Spirochaetaceae bacterium
CCTACGACCGCGCTGTCTCTGATTTCTCCAGCGCCCTTGAGTTTGACCGGCAGTACGCCGAGGCTGCCAACAACCGGGGCGCCGCGTACCTGCGCCTGAAAGAGTATGAAAAGGCGGTTCCTGACTTTACGGTGGTGCTGGACAGCAATCCCAGGGATGTTGAGGCGTATAACAACCGGGGGCGCGCCTATAGCGGCAAAGGGGATTATACCCGCGCGGTGGCGGACTTTACCGCCGCGCTCCGGCTTAAACCGGATTACGCTGAAGCCTTAAACAATCGGGGGAGCGCCTTTATTATTCGGGAAGACTATGATCGGGCGGTTGCGGACCTGAGCGCGGCGCTTAACCTCAATCCTGCGTATACCGAAGCGTTTCTGAACCGCGGCAACGCCTATCAGGGCAGGCAGGACCATGACCGGGCCATTACGGATTATACCGCGGCGCTCGGCCTGGACCCCCGCAATCTGGACGCCTTAAACGGCAGGGGGAACGCCTATCAGAACAAGGGGGACTATGACAAGGCCATCGACGACTACAACGCGGCGATACAGGCCGTTCCTCCGTATATCAAGGCGTTGAACAATCGGGGCATCGCGTACCGGAACAAAGGGGATTATGACCGGGCCATCGCGGACTTTACCGCGGCCTTGCGGCTTGAGCCGTTGTATGCGCCGGCGCTGAACAATCGGGGGAACGCCTATTTTTACAAAGGCGAGTATGATCAATCCATCGCGGATTACAATGCGGCGCTCAAGATAAACCCTGATTTGTCGGATGCGCGGTATAATATCGAGCAGGCCCGGAGCGCCCGGGGGTTTTAGGGGATGTACCGGCGGAAACGCCGGAAATTTTGTTTCAAACTGTTGACACGCCCCTCTTAAATAAGTATCTTTAACAGAAGGGGGGAGGGAAGGTCAGATTTCGGGGGTGTAGCTCAGTTGGCTAGAGCGTTTGAATGGCATTCAAAAGGTCAGGGGTTCAATTCCCCTTACCTCCAAACCCAATCCTTAGTGCTGTTTTTATTCTTAATTCCGCTTCTATTTTTTTCCTGTTTTTTCCTGTTGCTTTTCACGCCAATTCTTATCGCGCTTTCAGAGGGCGGGAAGGTATGAAAGCCCCCGCAAAACAGGGGGGCGCCTCAAGATGGCGGAAGGCTGCGGGCTTGCCATTTATCCTAAGATACAGTATAGCTTAAATACATGGGACTTTTAATTTATACAGACGGAGGCTGTTCTGGCAATCCTGGTCCGGGGGGATGGGCGTATATTATCATTCAGGGCGGCAGTGCGAAAGAAACAAAAGAAACGGTTGTGGCCGAACAATGGGGCGCTGAGCAGGACACCACCAACAACCGCATGGAACTACAGGCGGTTATCGCCGCGCTGGAAGCGCTGATACATCTGGATGAAAGTTACGGATTCGTAACCGTGTACACAGACTCCCAATATGTGCAGAAAGGTATCAGTATGTGGATTCACCAGTGGAAAAAAAAGAACTGGAAAACCAGCGACAATAAACCGGTGAAGAACGTTGACCTGTGGCAGCGGCTTGACGAGCTTTCCTCAACATTTCTGCTTTCATGGGAATGGGTGAAAGGCCACGCGGGAAACCGCTTCAACGAGCGGTGCGACCGGATGACTCAGGAGGCGATCGCCTCTTTGTCGGTTCCTTCTTTCGAGAGCAGGGGCGCCCTCAGAAAAAAGGAACAAAATGGACAGTATATCCCAGGGGAACTGTTTTAACCGCCGCGGCGCTGGGCTAAAAGCCTCTGGCATAGGTCCAAAACCAAGCCCTTGAAATGACTGAGGCTAAGTTTTTCCACTTCTACCGGAATCTGGACGAAATCAAAGAACTCAAACAGCATCTCGTCGGTTATCTCGCAAATACCGGTATCAAGCACGATGATTTTCTCGAAATACCCGAAGTTCATGCGGGCATCCGCCTCATCCCATCCCTGCTCCTCTTGATAAACTTTCCGCCACATTTTAAGTTCCCCGGACGAGATGTAATAAAAATTGCCCTGAGAATCCAGTTCTTTCTTTTTTTCGGTCCCCAGAAAAATCGCCGCGCAGTTAGGCGGCGCCGGATACACCGAACCATAGCACGTTTCGCCCAGCTTTTTCATGTTTCCATGACACATACTCCCGTACAGCAAGGCGCAGCTCTGATTGCCGAAGCGCGCCGCCCCTTCCCGCACCGCCGCCTCAAGCCTCGCCTCGCTCACGTCAAGCGCCGGCGTAAGGAGCGAAAGTTCAACCTTCTCACCCAGCTCTTTCTCAACCTCCGGTAATATATGTTCCAGCTCCCACTGAAAAATCCCGCAGGCTATCATCGGCACCATACAAAACCTCCTTGGGGCTGCCGGAAAAGAGCGCCGGCAGCCCCGCAATACCCCTACAGCAGGGCTTCCGCTTTTGACGGCGTAAAGATAAGCTGTTTACCTTGCGCCTCGGCGGTGCCGGTAAGCCTGAACCCCTTGGGATTCTCGCCGGCTTTCTGTACGGCCCCTGCAACACAGGCGTTCTTGTTCTTCAAAAGGTTCGCCTGGGTCTGTTCCATCTTGTAAATGCCGAACACCACGGTTTCTCCCGAAACCTCCCCTTTTCCCGCAATAATAAGATGGGGGCTTCCGTCAGGGTTGCTCGTTACCAGGGACAAAAAGGCCGTTCCCTGCACGACTTGTTTTACTTCTTCGGTGATAATCATCGTTTTCTCCTTCACCGTATATTCGATAGCGCTCTTATATTGCTACCTAATATAAATATAGTACCATTAGTGAAACAAAGTCAATAGCAAATCCGTACCTAATTTATAAATAAGAGCTTGTAAGGCCGGATTCCTTGACGACGGGCGCCGCTCATAGTATTCTGATTAGGTATGGAAGACCTTACTCATGAAGACCTTGCTCATGAAGACCTTGCTAACCAGCAGGTTTGTCAAGAAAAAACCTGCGCCAAATGCCCGTGCATGGATGTCTGCCCCCTTGGGGAGGTTATGAACCTTATAGGCGGCAAGTGGAAAATCCCTATTCTCTGCGCCTTGTATCAGAACGGCCCCACCCGCTACAACGATTTGCGGCGGAAGATACGGGGCATTACAAATACGATGCTGGCAAGCTCGCTTAAAGAACTGGAAGGGGCCGGCCTCATAACAAGGGCCCAGTTTATGGAAATGCCGATACGGGTGGAATACGCCCTTACCAATCAGTGCGGCCCGCTCCTTCCGATATTACAGCAGCTCGCCCATTGGGGCGTCAGCCTCCGTCCAGCCGCGAAGCAGCCGGCGCAAGAGGCCGGCGCGTAGCAGCCGCATAGAAAAAACCGTGGGGCATGGGGGTAAGGTCCAACGGAAACGTTTCGTATCCGCATCCTTGACCAACCTGCCCGCGTGATAGTATAGTAAAAAAGTCGAAAAGACCTACCCACGCAGCATGGGAAAGTAACGTCTATGGATATGGCGGCTCTGGCTTCTGGAAACAAGGGCGAACCCGCCGTAGAAAAACCCGCTTAGAGAAAAAAGAAAAGTAAAAAGTAAAAGAGAAAAATAAAGATAAAAGATAAAAAAGCGGGAAGAAAATAGAAAACTTGGGGAGTAAGCCGGTACCTATCCGAACAAGCCCCAAGCCCTAGAAAAGCCTTGAGCCAGGGGGCAAGCTGATAAGGAGTTACGATGAGCGTACGAGCAACTGGTTCTCTTATTGCGGAAGTGGTTATCGCGTCGGGTATTCCCAACAGTCCGCGCATGATTGTTTCGGATGTTGACCCTGACAAGAAAACGGTAACAACAATATGGTTTTCCGATACCCGCGAAGCGCAGCAGGGGGTATTCCCTGCAAGTTCTCTGGAACGGGCGGCAGATGCCTTCGCGTCTAGTGCTGAGGCCGCATCCGCAGGCCAGAACGCCGCTTCAAAAAAGTAGCGTTCCCTACAGCGGGCGCCGCAGGGGATTTCTTGATTTTCGATTTTTCGATTTTCTGTTTTTCTAAACCCCTGTTTCCCAAGAAAGAGCGGGACCCCCTGGGCCCCGCTCTTTCTTTTTTGCCCGTGAGGTGGAGGGGCCGCGGCCCCTTGCTCCGGGGATTTTTTCCCAACGGTCTTGCGGCGGGCCGGATAAACCTTCACTCAATAGTATAGGTATCAACATACCGGCTGGCAGAGGGATTTATATCAAACGTTATGCCGGAAGAAACCGAATAATAAGGCGGCACGGTGTTAAAAAAAGGGCTTGGCGCAGGATCAATCGCAACAGGGTTTTCAGGGACCGGAATACCTGATTGTATATAGCGCGAGGGCCACGGTTCGTCAACAGTCTGGACGTTTGGATCAATAGTATACACCAACGGGTCAATAGGATAGATCGGCGTGTATCCCCGATGGACTTTAAGCCGCACCGCCCCTTCTGTAAGAGGCGCTTCTATGCGGACTTTTTCCGGAACCTCCTGCCAGCCTATCCGTTCATAGTACCCGATAACCCCGATTTTAGGGCGTATGCCTTTGGTTCCGGTCTCTGATTCATATTCATACATAGAGACCGTTCCATTAACGGTCAGCGCCGGCCTTAATTCGTCATCAGTCTTCTCTTTATCAATCAAAACCGCCTGCAATTTATAATAGGGTATGTCAAATGCTGCCGACGCCTTGTCAAGGGTAACGGTTATATATTCATTGGTCAGAAAGGACCAGGCTTTACCCGGGGACCAGGCGAACTGCACGCCGGCGCCGTCTTTCCCCAAATTCCCCATAGCCTGCCAATTTTGAGGGAATTCAATGTCTTGGCTTGAGCCGTCCTGATAGTGAACCCGCGCCTTGAACCCGTGAAGGATAAGGCGGTTTCCTTTTTCCGGCTCCTCCTCGGTCGGCAGGGCGGTTAAATCGCGGTTTTCGATGAATTCCCCTTCGCGGTAGCCCTTATGGGCAGGGAGTTTGCCCGTATCCCCCCCTAAATACGCAAGCATCCCGTCTCGTTCAAACGACGGGGCATCCGGCTTCCCGTCATAGGTAACACGGTAGGGAAGCCGCAGAATAGTAAGGCCCATGACGGTTTTATCCTGTGTTTTGTCTTCGGGAATGTTCGGGTCGCATCCTGAGAGCGCCGCCCCCAGCATAACCGCTATCCCTGCAAAAACTGCTCGTTTCATGCCAACGCCTCCCTATACTCCTGTCTGTTTTTATATGCGTGCTGCCGCCTATCATATTCCGCTGCGGCCTGATTGTCAATCAGACCGCCTTCCCCATCGCAAAGAGGCGCCTCAACCCTCTGCGGGCGCGGCTTGGGAGAGGAATGAGGCGATGCTGCTGCTTGCGCGCTTCACCTCGTACACCCGCTTGCTTACTTCCGCGGAGGTGCGCTGGAGTTTGGCCATCTCCTCGTGTATTGAGCCGCTTTGCCGGTGTATCATCTCCGCCCCTTCCCGCACCTGCCCGGTCATCTCCTGAATAGTATGCAGCGCCGTCAATATCTGCCCCCCGCCTTGGGCCTGCTCTTCTACCGCCTGATTAACCACCGCAAACGAGCTGTCCAGCGCCTTTATCTCGGTAAATATGGCGTCCATAGCCGCCACGGTCTCATGCGAAGCGTTCCCTATCCGCCCGATGGCCTGCTCCAGCTTTTTTATCTCCGTGGAAATCCCCTCGGACTCCTTCCCTGACAATTCCGCCAGTTTGCGTATCTCCTGGGCCACCACCGCGAAGCCCCTGCCTGACTCCCCGGCGTGGGCCGCCTCGATAGCCGCGTTCATCGCAAGGATGTTGGTCTGCGCCGCAATGTCCGCAATGGTCTTGTTGGCGTTTTGGAGCGTCGCCGACTGCTCCCGCATCCGCGCCACCTCCTCTGCCAGCCTGACAAGCATCGTATGCCCTGTATGGGAAGATTTCGTAAGCGTGTCGGTGGCTTTGCTCACGCTCCCGACCACCGAGCGGATTGACCCGATATTGGCCACCATCTCCTCAATGGCCGCGGAAGACTGGGTGATATGCGCGGCCTGGGTATGCACCGCGTTATCCAGGGTGTCAATGGACCGGGCGATCTCATCCACGGCCCCCGACGTCTGGGACACTGATTCAAGCTGTTCCTCCGCCTGGTTCTGCATGGCGTTCATGTCGCCGGTTATGCGTTCCAGCGCGTCAAAGGATTCCGCCACCACCGTATTAAGGCGCTTCCCGTTGTCGGTCATGCGCAGGAGGTGGGCGTTAAGGTCGTCAATCGCGCGGCAGAGGCTGTCCCTAATCTGCATAAGCGCTTTCTGGGTCTCGCCGATCTCGTCCCGCCTGAACTGCTTGATGCCCACGTCGAAGTTAAGCGACGCAAGGATGCCGGCCACAGTACGCAGTTCTTTTATAGGCGCCGAGAGGGAAGAGGCCATCTTCAGCGCAAGAAGCCCGGTCGCCATAACGCTCAGCCCCAGGGAAAGGGCCAGCGCTGTCTGCGCCCGGCGCTCAAGGCTTATGATAAAGGCCGCGTCATAGTCCGCGGCGAGCACCGCGGTTACGGCGCTGTTATTAAAAACCGGCATATGGGCGGACACAAAGGTTCCCCAGACATTCGTAAAGGGCTTTTGGTCAATATTGATTTCTCCTGACCGGTACGCGCCGGTCATGGCCGGCGAGATGTCCTGTACCTCATAGAACGCGAAGATTTCTTCAGGCGTAAAATCCCGGGGGTTTTGATCCGAGGAGAACACGAACTGGAACGTATCCCCTGAGGGGATGCAGAGGTAGATATAGGTTATTTGAAAGGCTTGGGCGATGTCGTTTATGGCATAGACCATGTTCCAGTATTCCTCAGCCCCGGCCATTCCCTGTTCTTTAAGATACTGGGGGTTGCTGAGGGCCGGATACTGGTTTTTTATAATGGTCAGCGCGGTGGTAAGGTTCGTATGATAAACTTTCTTAATATAGGCGTGGTACTGGGCGTACATGATGATACTGCTTCCGAAAGAGATTATCACGCCTAATCCAACAAAGAACAAAAAAAACTGGGCTTTCAGGCTTTTCATAGCGCATCCTTTTATGAAAAAGCATAGGATATTTCCCGCCCCCCTGCAACCCCCTGCGCCCCCGAAGGGGGTTCACGTGCTTCCTGCGGCGGGAGGTTTTGAGGTACAGGGCTTTCTTGAAGCGGCGCCTCAGCGGACGTCGCAAACGCACGGGCGCAGTGCAGGAAGCGCTAGCGGGGGGTTTGGGGGCAGCCGGAGGCTGTTCCCTTACGCGGAGTTCGCACAAAGAGGCGTAAAATATGAAGCGCTGATAAAAGAGCCCCCAAATTCTCTTGAAGAGGCGCGGAAGGCCCGGGAGCGGGGATGCTGAACGCCGCCGCACCCTGCCGTGCGGGGGCGCCCCTTTGTTGCGCGGGGGCGCCCCTTTGTCGCGCGGGGGCGCCCCCGCGCCTCGCGGGGGCGCCCCTTTGTCGTGCGGGGGCGCCCCTTTGTCCCGCGGGGGCGCCCCTTTGTCCCGCGGATACATCTCTGTGTTGCGCGGATACATCCCCGCGCCGTGAAAGCCGCCGGCTGTTCGGTTATGAGCGCTGCGCTTCGCTTGCGCTTTTATAATGAAATTTGGGGGAACCAGTTCCCCCAAGCCCCCCGCACAGGCTTCCTGCGCCGCGCCTCTACGCTATCGAATCCCGCTGAGGCGCCGCTTCTGGGTTGTGACTAAAATTGCAAACCCTATCGCCGCGAGAAGCACCTGAATCCCCCGCAGGGGGTGACTAAAATTGCAAACCCTATCGCTACAAGAAGCACCTGAATCCCCCGCAGGGGGTGACTAAAATTGCAAACCCTATCGCTACAAGAAGCACCTGAAACCCCCTATGGGGGCTTCCTGTTTTGCGGCTCATAGTGCAAACGACGGCTGCTGAAACAGCCTCCGGCTGCCCCCAAACCCCCAGCCAACGTCTGCCTGCGCCGCGCCCTTCCGCCTGCGAATTCCGCTGAGGCGCCGCTTCTGGGTTGTGACTAAAATTGCAAACCCTATCGCCGCGAGAAGCACCTGAAACCCCCTATGGGGGCTTCCTGTTTCGCGGCTCATAGTGCAAACGACGGCTGCTGAAACAGCCGGAGGCTGTCGGCGCTTTCGCGCCTCTTTAAGAGAATTTGGAGGGTCATAGACCCTCCAAACCTCCCCTAAAGGCTGCCTGCGCCGCGCCCGTGCGCTATCAAAGCGCGGTGAGGCGCCGCTTCGGGGTTGTGACTAAAATTGCAGACCCGCTCACCGCGAGAAGCACTTAAAACAGCCTCCGGCTGGGAAACTTGTCAAACTGCTGTAGGGGGCATACACTAGGGATATATGCGGATACGTCTTACTATTATCCTTACGGCGCTGCCCTTCTTTGCCGTAACCCTTACCCTCTCTCTGGCCGGCTCCCTCAGCGCGGCGCTTAAAGGCATGGACCGGATACACCGCGAACTGTTTGATTTTAAAGCCGAAAACCTGCGGGCCTACGCCGAAGAAAAATGGCTCCTCCTCAGGGAAAACCATTACGCTGAACGCCCCGAAATGATCAGCGCCGCGGCGCAGGACCTCTTCACCCATGCCCGGAGCCTTATCACCGGAGAAGGGGAAACCATCTTTGCCGTGGATGCCTGGGGAACCCTCGCCGCAAGCACCGGTCCCCTTGAAATCAGGGCGGATGAACGGGAGCCGCTTTTGAAAATCCTTGAAGAGTCAGAGGGCGCGGCGGCGCGCGGGGTCATTGACGGGAAACCTCGGGCGCTTAGAGGCTTTTATTGTATTCCCTTAGGCTGGTATCTGGTTATAAGCGAAGAGCGGCAGGCCCTCTATAGGGAACTTAAAGACCTTATCCCCCGGGCGCTGGGCCTTGCAGGGGCGGCGCTGCTCATAGGCGCGGCGCTCTTGAGCCTGCTTGCCCGCCGCCTTTCCAAGCCGGTGGAAGCCATAACCGGCGCGGCAGGCGCGGTCGGGGCGGACCTTGACTTGAGCGCCAGAGCGGAGGTTATCTACCCTGACGAAACCGGCGCCCTGGCCCGGAGTTTTAACGCCATGATGTCCCTCCTTGAGCGGCTGTACAAAGAAATAAAGCATTACGCCTTCAAAGCGGCCCTGGCGGAACGGAAAGAACGGCGGATGAAGGGGATATTCCAGAAATACGCGCCTAAGAGCGCGGCGGAGGCTTTCGCCGCCGGCGCGAATATGTCCCTTGCCGGCGAAACCAGGGAGCTTGCGGTGCTTTTTTCGGATATTAAAGGCTTCTCCGGCCTCTGCCGGCGCATGGGGCCGGATGAAACCGTGCGCTCCCTTAACCGGTACTTTACGGATCAGACGGAAATCGTGGTGAAGCGCAACGGCATGGTAGACAAATACGTGGGCGACAGCCTTGCGGCGTTCTGGGGCGCGCCCCTTGCCCGGGAAGACGACCCGTCCCAGGCGGTATCCGCGGCGCTTGACATGATAGAGGCCCTTAAAGAGTTCAACCGGCGGCAGGAAGAGCTGGGAAAGCCTGATTTCGCTATGGGCGTGGGGGTCAGTTTCGGAAACGCCACGGTAGGAAACATAGGGAGCCAGCGGAGGACGGACTATACGATACTGGGCGACACGGTGGCCTCCGCATCAGCCCTTGCAGACCTCACCGGCGTCTATAAAGAAGACCTGCTCATCTCCGAGCCCCTTTACGAGCGCATACAGCAGCGGGAGCCGAAACTTCCGGCGCGCCTTATTGACTGCGTGGAAGTCAAGGGCAGGGAGCTCAAAATCTACGCGGTCCGGAAGGCCGTCACCGTCCCCGAATCAAAGGCATGGGGCTACTACCGCGAGGGGATGTCCCTGTACTGCCAAAGGTCTTTTGAGGACGCGGCGCAGCAGTTCAAAAAGGCGCTCATCATCCTGCATGACGACAGGAGCGCTGAAATCCTGCTTGCCCGCTGCCTTGCGTACGCGGAAAACCCGCCGCCCCCTGAGTGGAACGGCTTTGACGCCCCGCCGGTAAAGGGCGGAAGCCCCCTTAAAAAAGGCGCAAGCCCTATCAAACGGGGGACGGTCCTGAGCCGGAAAGAGGCCGGCGCCGCCCTGAGCGGGGAAGACCCTTCTTCTTAGGCGCGCCCTAGGCGCCCTAGGCGCCGGTTATCCGCGCGCCCAGGGCCGACAGGCGGGAGACAAGCTGTTCATAGCCCCGCTCTATCTGGTACACGTTGTGGATAACGCTTTTGCCTTCAGCGCACATGGCCGCGATAACCATCGCCATACCGGCGCGCACGTCCGGGCTGTGCAGTTCCGCGCCGGCAAGGCTGGTGGGGCCGGAAACGACCGCGCGGTGGGGGTCGCACAGCACGATACGCGCGCCCATAGCGATAAGTTTGTCCACAAAGAACATACGGGACTCGAACATTTTCTCGTGAATAAGCACGGTGCCGGTTACCTGGGTGGCGGTGACGGTTACGATACTGGTAAGGTCCGGGGGAAACCCGGGCCAGGGGGCGTCGTCAATCTTGGGTATCATGCCGCCCAGGTCGCAGTTTACGGTGAGGCTCTGGTTTTTGGGGATATGCACAGCCGCCCCTTCGTGTTCCCACACAATGCCCAGTTTGCCGAACGCAATCTTTGCCGGGCGCAGGTCCCGGGGAAGGGGGCCCTGGATGCAAAGCTCCCCTCTGGTGGCCGCCGCAAGGCCGATGAACGAGCCTACTTCCATGAAGTCCGCGCCGATTTCAAAATCGCATCCTGAAAGGCGCTTCACCCCTTCAATCGTGAGGATGTTAGAGCCTATGCCGCGGATGCAGGCGCCCATGCGCTCCAGCATGGCGCAGAGGTCCTGCACGTGGGGTTCGCTTGCGGCGTTGGTGAGTATGGTTTTCCCTTTGGCCAGGACCGCGGCCATCACCGCGTTTTCCGTGGCAGTAACCGACGCTTCGTCCAGAAATATGTCTGCCCCGCGCAGAGCGGGGGCTGTGAACACGAAGGCGCCGTTGCTTACGACCTGGGCGCCCAGTTCGTTGAGGGCGAGGAAGTGGGTGTCAAGCCGCCGCCTGCCGATAACGTCTCCCCCCGGGGGCGGCAGGACCGCGGTGCCGGCGCGGGCGAGGAGGGGGCCTGCGAAGAGGATTGACGCCCTGACCGCGCAGGCGTAGGCAAGGGGGATTTCGGCGGTGAGTATGTTTGCGGTGTGCAGGCGGTAGGTATTCGCAGACAGGGCTTGGACGGTTCCGCCTAGGGCGCGGTATATGGCGAGCATGACTTGCACGTCTTCTATATCGGGGATATTGCTGAGGGTGACCGGTTCGTCGGTGAGGAGGCATGCGGCGATACAGGGAAGGGCGGCGTTTTTGTTGCCGCTTGCTTTGATAGTTCCTTGTATGGGGTATCCGCCTTCGATAAGGTAGCGGTTCATAGAGCCACTGTAGCCATCCGCCCGGCCTCCGTCAACCCCCCACCCGAAGGGTGTTTAAAGTGCTTCTTGCGGTGAGAGGGTTTGCGGGTTTAGTCACAACCCTGAAGGACGGGCCTCAGCGGAATTCGCAAACGCACGGGCGCGGCGCAGGAAGCCTTTAGCGGGGGTTTGGGGGAACTGGTTCCCCCAAATTCTCTTAAAAGAGGCGCGAAGCGCCGATAATTTGTTATAACACAATGATTTATGCGGGGACAGGATAGTTTATTTTGCTAGCAAACAAACGTATTTTGCCAGCAAATAAACGTATGCCGCCGGCAAAACAAGTTTTCCGGTTCACCAAAAAAGCTGTCCTGTCCCCCATAAATTCATTGTTTCAGAACGGATTACCCCCTGCGGGGGTTTTAAACGGCTTCCTGCC
>JAITHF010000021.1 GCA_031280115.1 Spirochaetaceae bacterium
TGGTATCCACGCCCAATGGAAAGAACTGGGGTCCCAACGCCAGAGAGGGGACTATCCGGCTAAAACCGCCGCAATCGAGGCGGCCATAAAATACTACGACCCGACTGACAGCAGGAAGCGGATCGTCAGGGAAAACGAGCGGCTTAGAATCCAGCGGGATATTACCCGAAACGAAAGCAGGCTCTGGGAGGCCGAGTCCGGCCAGACCCCCGCGTCCCATACCGCCGCGCCGCGAACCGCGGTGGGCGCGACCGGTTCGACTCGGGTGCGTCTTGAGAGTCTCGTAAGCGCCGGGGAGTTCCTCGCGTTTTTGGACAGCACTGAGAAGCCGGACCTGTTTTCCCGCCATGAAAACCAGGGAAAACCGGTTACGAACGTTTCATGGCTGGAGGCGGCGCGGTACTGCAACTGGCGCTCAAGCCGCGCCGGTCTTGAAGCCTACTATACGATAAACGGGAAAAACGTCCAGCCCAATGCGGGAAAGAGCGGGTACAGGCTTCCTTCCCGGGAGGAAATCAGCGCGGCCCTGGAAAAAGGGGCGCTCAAATACGCTGACCTTGCGGTTATGGGGGTTCTCAGCGCGGATCCGGCCAGCGCGTACTGCTATGACCAGCGCGCCCGCTCGCTGCGCGCATTGGACAGCGCGCTGCCTACCAGCGCGATAGGCTTTATGGCGGTGAGAAATGACAGCAAATAAACCTTTGGCACTCTTTGCCTTGGCCGCGGCTTTAACCGGATACCTCTTCGGCCAGAGCGTTGAAGCGGCCTATCAGGACGCCTACGAAAAAATCTCCGGGACATTCGGCCTCTATGAGAAATACCTGCCCAAAAACCGGCTGATACAGCTTCAGGCTGTCCAGCGCACCCTGCAAGAAAACAGCGGCTATGATATAAACCATGTGCTTAGGGTTTCAAAGCCCCTTATTGATGAGTGCGACAGGATTGTGCTGGAGAATCTGGCGGACCGGCTTGATACGGCAAGCCTTAAATATGAGCGGCTCCAGAGTTCTAACCCCCAGTTACAGTCCCAGTACGCCGAGTTCTCCCGCAAACGGTCTGATTCGCCGGAAGCGCTGGTAACGAAAACCGGCCTTGAAGAAATAGAAACCTTTATCAATACGATTGACGCGCTCTACGCCCAGGCCGCCTGGTCATGGGCGCCGTCAGACTCAAGGCCCCGGGGGGAACAGGAAGGGCGGTATCTGGTAAAAGCAGGGGACTTCCTCAGAGACATTGCCCGGCGCCTGTACGGGGATGAGATGCAGTGGCCCCGTATCTACCGCGCCAATCCTGAGATAACGAATCCTGACCTGATTTATCCCGGCATGGAGTTCGTCATCCCCGGCGCCTCCAGGTGATTATAACAGAACCGGTCTAGCGGATGCCTCGAGGATGTCTATGAGATGATACGCGAAAAAAGTCTGGTGGCGTATAAAAACCGCCCCGCCCTGGTGGTCGAGGCCGGCGAGAAAATAACCATAACCGTTTCCGGCGCTGACGCGCTTAAGGTTCGGAAAAAAGATATAGAACCCCTTCATCCGGGACCCTGCACGCTCTTTGGGCTTGATCAAGAACAAGATAGCGGGGACCCAAGGTCCGCATGGGAACTCCTTGAGGAAAACACGGTTTCTCTCAAGGAGCTTGCAGAACTGGTGTACGGCGAGTACACCCCCCGCAGCGCATGGCTTGCCTATCTGCTCCTCAAAGACGGGCTGTATTTCACAGGCGGGCCTGCGGCGGTGCGCGGCAGATCCCCTGAAGAAGTGCAGCAGGGAGAACAGCGGCGCCTTGGCCGGCAGCACGATAAAACAGAACGGGACGCTTTTCTCAACCGGCTTAAATCCCGCGCCCTGCGCCTGCCTGAGGACCGGCGGTTTCTCCAAGACATTGAGGCTTTGGCGTATGGCAAAACCGACAAGAGCCGCACCTTAAAAGAGCTGGGAAAAGGGGAAACCCCGCAAGACGCGCACCGGCTCCTTTTGGACGCCGGCGTCTGGGGCCTTGAGATAAATCCCCACCCCTCACGGTTCGGCCTTTCAATGGTTTCAGCGAAAACAGCCGTGCCGCCGCCGCCTTGGGAAGAACGGCTTGACCTTACGTCCCTCAACGCCTTTGCCATTGATAACCCCTGGAGCGGGGATCCGGACGACGCGATTTCGCTGGAAGGCGGCCATATCTGGGTGCACGTCGCTGACCCGGCGTCAGTGATTATGCCCGGAAGCCCCTCTGACCTTGAGGCCCGGGACCGGGGCGCCACGCTGTACCTGCCTGAGGGCCCCTCCCGTATGTTAAGCGGCGAGGCCCTCCCCCTCTTTGCCCTTGGCTTGCAGGAAACCTCCCCGGCGCTCTCGTTCAAGATAGCCCTTGCTGAAGACTTTTCTATTAAAGACTGCGAAACAGCCATTGTCCGCTCTTGGGTGCGGGTGACGCGCCTCTCGTATACAGAGGCGGACGAGGTTATGGACCGGGAGCCGGACGGGGACCTGGGGCGGCTTTCGGCGCTTGCCGCCGGCGTGCAGGACAGGCGGATGAGAAACGGCGCGGTTATGATAGAACTGCCTGAAACCCATATCTTTGTTACTGACGGCCGCGTAACCGTGGAGCCTCTTACAATAAGCCGGTCAGCCCAGGTGGTGCGGGAATGTATGCTCTTAGCCGGAGAGGGCGCGGCGCGGTGGGCCCTTGCCCGCCGGCTTCCGTTCCCGTATATAAGCCAGGAGATAGGGGACATTCCAGACTCCCCGCCTGCAGGCATGGCAGGTTCGTTCCAGATACGCCGGTGTATGCGCCCCCGAACCCTTTCAGTAAAGCCGGGCCTTCACTGGGGCTTGGGGCTTGACGCCTATACGCAGGTTACAAGCCCGCTGAGGCGCTATACAGACCTTCTGGCGCACCAGCAAATCCGCGCTTTTTTGCGGCAAGAGGCGTTGCTGCGGGAGGATGAGATCGTCCTGCGCCTGGGCGCCGGCGAAGCAGCCGCGTATACGGCTATGCAGGCGGAGCGGGCGTCCCGAAACCACTGGCTTGCGGTGTATCTTTCGGACAAAAAAGAAAGCCAATGGGACGCGGTGGCGCTGGAAAGCCGGGGGCCCCGGAGCGCGGTTATGATTCCCGCCCTGGGAATAGAGACGCTGGTGGCGTGCAAACATAATCTTGAGCCGAATGAACAGCTAACCCTGGCCCTCTCTTCAGTGCGTATTCCTGAAGGGGAAGCGGTATTCATCCCTGTCGGCCCGAAAGCGTAGCCCGGCGCCTGCCTCAAAAGGAGACTATGTATGACATTTCTCGTATGGATGTTTATCATTATAGCGGCGCTCTGTGCGGCGCAGTTAATTTTGCTTATTATTATCATAACCGGGCGGCAGTCCCAGAAACCGGCGCTTGAGCGGCTCGCCGGACAGCTTGAACAAAACGAGCGGTCTTTCAAGGACGGGTTTGCCCAAAACCGGAACGAAATACATACCTCAGCCCGCTCTTCCCGGGAAGAAATCAACGCCGCGTTTTTTAATTTTACCGAACTTCTGGAAGGGAAACTGGGGAAACTGGAAAACATCAAAGAGGCTGTTGACCTGTCCGGCAAAGACAGCAGGCGCGACCTCTCCCTGGCGCTTGACTCCTTTGGGGAGCGGTTTTCAGGCTCAGTGCGGGAGTTTACGGACCTGCAGCGAGAGAAGTTTGCCGAACTTATCGCCAAGCAGGACAGCCTTGCCAGAGACACCCGGGATATTCTTGATAAGATCCGGGACGCGGTGGATCAAAGACTGCGGGAGATTCAGCAGGACAACAGCGCAAAACTGGAACGGATGCGGGAGACGGTGGACGAAAAACTGCACCAAACCCTTGACGCCCGCCTGGGAGAGTCCTTCAAAACGGTACGCGAACAGCTTGAGCGGGTGCAGGCATCTATGGGGGAAATGCGTAATCTGGCCGCCAGCGTGGGGGACCTGAACCGAGTGATGTCCAATGTAAAAGCAAGAGGTATTTGGGGGGAATACCAGCTTGAAAGCCTTCTCGAAGAGATTTTGACGGTGAATCAATATGAAAAAAACGTGAAAACCAAAGCCGGCAGTAACGATATGGTAGAGTTCGCCATTAAACTCCCCAGCCGGGAGGACCCGTCGCGGACAGTCTGGCTGCCGCTGGACGCCAAGTTCCCCCATTCTGTCTTTCAAAAGCTGGACGACGCCTGCAATACAGGAAACGCCGACGCGGTTGCCAAGTGCAAGAAAGAGCTTGAGCAGACGATAAAATCTTTTGCCAAAGACATTAAGACGAAGTATGTTGACCCGCCGCATACTACGGACTTCGCCATTATGTTCCTGCCCATAGAAAGTTTGTTTTCTGAGGTGTTGCGCCGTCCCGATCTGTTTGAAACGGTGCTGCGGGAACAGCAGGTCATCATTACCGGCCCCACAACCCTGTCAGCCTACCTCTCCAGCCTCAAAATGGGCTTCCAGGCCCTTGAAGTGGGCAGGCGGAGCGGCGAAATCTGGGAACTGCTTAAAAAAGTCCAGTCAGATTTCAAGAGTTTCGGAGAGGCTCTTGAGAAGGCCAAGAAGAAAGTTGACGACGCGGGCAAAGAGCTGGACAACGCGGGGGTAAAATCGCGGAAAATCGAGAAAGATTTGCGGAAGGTACAGGAAGAAGACCCGCTGCTCCCGCTGCCGCCGAAACAGCTTGCCCCGCCCCCTGAGGAGCCGCCTCTTGCGGAACCGCTTGACGCTGATGACGATCTTTTTTACTAAGCCAATAAAGGAAAGGCGGTGGGTGAGGCCGGTAGGAGGAACCCCGAAAGGGGCTTGTATCTTGGTTATGCCATCAAAATACAGCCGGCGCCAATCAAGCCTTTCCTTATATGGGACGGATTATACCATAGGCGGCTCCTTTGTCTGAACAAATGTCCATGACATCTTACAGATTCAAGTAAGGATTGCGGTCTTTCTCAGCTTTCATGCCTCGGAAATGCTGAGAAACAAGGCGCTTTAGACCAAAGTCTCCTGACTTAGGGGCTTGTTTCCGTAAACCTTCCCAACGGGTGAAGCCGTCAGTGGCTGTTCCAACGAAAACCGTCCGGCACACCGGACTCCCGATTACAGTTACGGGCTAGTGAGGGATTTTCACCCTGCTTCCTTTGAAGCCTACAATTCGAGTATAACCTATGATAAAACCCCCGTCAACCCCCTGCGGGGGATTCAGGCGCTTCTTGCGGCGGGAGGGTTTGCAATTTGAGGCGCAACCCCGAAGATGCGCCTCACCGCGCTTTGCAGGCGCACGGGCGCAGCGCAGGAAGCCTTTAGTTGGGGGTTTGGGGGAACTGGTTCCCCCAAATTCTCTTAAAAGAGGCGCGCAGCGCCGATAATTCATTATAAAATAATGAATTATGCAGGGGCAGGAAACTTTTTCCGCGTGTACGCGCAAGAGTTCCGCGTGAACCGGAGAACCCGGCCCCCCCTGCATGCCGGTTGACTATTGCCCGCTCCCGCCCTACTCTGAATTTGTGAATATCCGTGTAATTAAGGGGCTTGTCTGCGCCGCTTTGCTGCTGGGCGCTTCAGAACGGGGTTTCTCTCTTGATTTTAACGACCCTGAGCCTCCTGAGGTTTTGGCGGCGGCGCTGGTTGAGGCCATGACTGACGAGCAGGCCCTGTCTCAGACGCTGATGTTCGGGTGGATTGGGACCACCCCGTCGCCGCTTATTCTTGAGTGGATACAAAAGCGCCGCATCGGCGCGGTGAAGGTGTTCGGCTGGAATACGGGAAACACCCTACAGCTGGCGGAGACGGTGGGGGTTTTTCAGAAAGCGGCAGCAGCCGGCCCTTTTCATATCCCCCTGTTTATCGCGACTGATCAAGAAGGCGGCTGGATACGCCATGTAAAAGGCGCCACCAGCCAGACCCCGGGCAATATGGCCCTCGGCGCGTCCCGGTACGTTATGGACGCCTATTGGTCAGGCTATTATATAGGCCGGGAAATGGCGCTCCTTGGCATTAACATGAACTTCGCGCCGGTGGTGGACCTCTATACCAATAGGGATTCAACCCTTATCGGCCCCCGGTCTTTCGGCGTGAACCCGGTCCATGTAGGCATGCTCGGCACCGCGTTTATGAAGGGGCAGCATGAGAACGGGGTCATCGCCACTGCCAAGCACTACCCCGGGCACGGGGACACGGACTTGGATTCCCACGGGGTCCTCCCCCAGATGGCCTCTTCTTTTGAAATGCTTTGGGAGCGGGAGCTTATCCCCTACAGGCTGATGATTAGGGAGGGGGTTCCGGTTATTATGACCGGCCACCTTGCCTTTCCCAATACCCCTTCCGGCTCTGTTCCCGCGTCCCTTTCGCCCTGGTTCCTCCTTGAGGTGCTCAGAAAAAAAATGGGCTTTCAAGGCATCATTATTACTGACGACCTTATGATGAACGGCGCCTCCCAGAGCGCGGGCAGCCTGTCTATGGCGGCGAAGCAGGCGCTTGCCGCGGGAAACGATATTATTATGTTTTCTATCACCCCGGAACTTTACGACCCGATCTGGACCCGCCTTGCAGGAGCGATGAAAGCGGAGCCTGATTTCCGCAACAGGGTGCGGGACGCGGCGCGGCGGGTTATGCTGGTCAAGCTCGCGTACCTGCGGGGGGAAAAGGCGGTTCCCCTCATACCGGATTTAAAAAAGGTTGCGGCGAACCTCCCGGACCCGGAGGGAAGCGCGTTCTTTCTCGATATGGCGGCCCGGAGCGTGACCCTGGTGAAAGGCGCGGGAGGGCTTGTCCCCCTGAGCCCCGAAAAAGCGGGGAAGGTGCTTTTGGCCGGCCAGTATGAAGAATTT
>JAITHF010000106.1 GCA_031280115.1 Spirochaetaceae bacterium
TGTTAAGATGGGCAAGGGCGTTTTTCGTTACTGCCGGCGCTTTTTGAGTGCCGAGCGGCTTGGTTGCCTCCGCGAGGATGAGGTCGTCATTCCGTATGAGTGCCGAGTGCATGGCAAGGAGCCGGGAGGTTTTCACGTCAACAGCGCGTACCCATAACTGGCTGAAATTGCCGAACCGCTCAAACGTGCCGGTTATCACCGCCTTGACCCCCAGGTAATGCCCGATGCCCACGGCGGACTCGTCGCTCACCAGGCCGGACATCTGGAATTGGTGCTCGCCGTCCACCGGGCTTAGCGCCTTCCCCCGGACCAGCACGATCAGGTTCCGGTTGGCAACGAACCGTGCGTTCAACCGGTCGGCAACCGCGTCCGCGATACCCGGGAGCGGCGCTTCCAGCTGCACGATAGCAATTTCCGCCCCGGGCGGCACCGCGGCCTCCACCGCCGCCGCAGCCGCGGCCGCCGCCTCGTCTAAACTCATAAGGTCCTTTGCCGGCGGCGCTCCGGCGCACCCCATAACCCCCGCGCCGGCAAGGGCCAGCAAAAGCCATTTAGATACTGCCAACAGGCTCTTCATATTATACATACTATCTATGCCTCCTCTCTTTCATGGTTCCCCCAGTCTATTGGCGCGCCCGCCTATTGGCGGCCCCCTGCGGCTGGGAAAGTTTTACAGCAGCATTATTGACCGCCCTGTCTGCTTTATGATATACTAAAAAGGTCGAATAAAACTACCCACCCGTCGTGGGGAAGCAACGCCTATGGAGAGAGCATAGGTCCGGGGGAAGCTGACGGAGGCCGGTAATGACCGTTTTTATAGTTGATGATTCGCGGATCATGCGTAATCTTGTAAAAAATTATTTTACTGATTTGGATTTCGGGCGCTGTGAGTTCATGGAGGCCGATAACGGCGAGGACGCTTTCAGGCTCGTGCAGAACAGGCCCGTTGACCTCGTGTTTTTAGACTGGAATATGCCCAAAATGAGCGGCATTGATTTTTTGAAACAAGTAAGAAAGATCGACGCATTCAAACACCTGCCTATCATCATGGTCACCAGCGAAATATCAAAAAACAACGTTATCGAAGCCTTAAAGAACGGCGCCACCGATTACATCATAAAACCCATAGACGAGAAGATTTTTAAGGAGAAAATTCTAAAAGTCCTGAAGAAATAGGCGTTCAGGGCGGAGGCTTTCATGCCAAAGCAAAGGAGGAACGTATTCCGGGTAAACAGATGATCCGCGCGATAATACAACCTTTTGCCAGGACCTGTAAAATGGTGTTTAAGCGTTTTGTAGGCGCGGATATTAAGGCGGAGCGCCCGTACTATGCCGATGCCGGCGAAAAAGAGGCGGGCGGGTGGGATTTGTTCGGCATCATAGGATTTTCCGGGGACGTGAGAGGGGCGCTGGTTATTTCTATGAAGAAAGGCCTGGCCTTTAAGCTGACCGCCGCGCTGACCAGCAGAATCTATACCGAGCTTGAGGCGGACGTGCTTGACGCGGTTGGAGAGCTGGTCAATATCATAGCCGGCCATATCAAAAAGGGTATCGACAGCGGCCTGCGCCTTATTATATCCCTGCCTATTACGGTGAGGGGCTATAACCACGCTATTACCTGGCTTACGGGGCACACAAAAATTATCTGCATCCCCTTTAAGATATTTGACGGCGACGGCTTTATGGTTTCTATAACCCTTGAAATGCAGGATCCCCTATGAATAAAAGGCCGAAGAAGCCGTCTTTCGCGGCGCGGTTTACGGTTATTTCTCTGGGGGCGATTATCTGTATCACCGTTGTCCTGTCCCTGCTGTTTTTTTTAACATTTAACCGTATGGTCCGGGAGCAGATAGAGATTTCCCTGCGGGAAAACGCCATGCACCTGCGGGACACCGTGTCCGCCCGGTTTAACACCTGGTCGGCGCTCATACAGCACGCGGCCCTGGGCGCAAGCCCGTTTATGGCCCGGGAACCTGTGGATATTGACGCGCTTCAAAAGTTTTTCAAGCGGGTGGTTGAATCCCAAAGGCAGGAGGACGTGTGGCTCGTCTACTGCACCAATAACTTAGTATGGAATGAGAGCGGGGGCTACGCGGCGTTCTCAGACGAACAGAGGCGCCCGCCGGACTGGAACAACACCGCAAGCTCCTGGTTCGTGAACGCCAAGGCGAACCCGGGCAGGATGGCCTACTCCGAACCCTATCTTTCGGCGAACAGAAGGGAGCTTACTATTTCCATTTCAACCACTATCTATGACCGGAACCGGGATATAGGGGTTGTGGCAGGAAGCATCTCGATTGATTCCCTTGCGGCATTGCTGAGCATCAGCGCTTCGATAGCGGGGCAAGAGCTGTACCTGCTTAATAAAGAGGGGCGCTTTATCACCAATCCGGATACCAGCGCGATACTCGCCAAAGACTTCGCGCCGGAGCTGGGCCTTGAACGCTACCGCGGCGAGGTGCTTTCGTCCGCCTCTTTCTTTAAGGTTGACAAGGACCTGTTCATCTATTCAGTAACCATTCCCCATGTGGACTGGATTCTTATATCTATTGTACCTACCTCCGTTATTTTTACGGGCATGAACCGCTCGCTCATCCAGATTATCAGCGTCAACTTCGGGCTTATCGCGATGACGGCCGGCATGTCCTTGATACTCACCCGCATACTCAGGCGGGAGCGGGATGAAAATACCGCTATGAAGGACAACCTCAAAATGGGGTTTTTCCTCATGGACCGGAACTATATCATTCAGGGGCAGTATTCAGGGGCGCTGGAACGGCTTTTTTCCACCGCAGACCTTGAGGGCAAGAGTTTTGTGGGGCTTCTTGCGGCTTCCATGCGGGAACGGGACATAAGCACCCTGGAAGACTACTTGGACATGGTTTTTAACCGCGCGTTCGACGAGGGCACGCTTGAGGAGATAAACCCCGCGCAGGAAGTGTCTTATATCAGCGTGGAAACCGGCGAGGAAAAAATCTTAAACTGCGGCTTCAAGGCGGTGGAAAGAGGGACCAAAGAAGTGTTTGTTCTGGTGAATATCATGGATATTACCAATGAGAAGAAACTGCAAATGCGCCTTGCCGATGAGGAAACCAAGCGGCAGGAGGAGATGCACATACTCTTCGAGGTTATTCAGGGGGATCCGGTGGTGCTGCAAGATTTTATCGAGGACATGGACTATACGTTTGCCCAGATTGGCCGGCTCCTGCGGAACGAGCAGGGGTACGGCCCCCGGGATCTTATGGTGAACCTCTACCAGTCCGTTCACGCTATAAAGTCGAACGCGGTTATTCTGGGGCTTAAAACTTTTGGGGACAAACTGCACGCTTTGGAGGCGGAAATAAAGGGCGTGCTTGAGCAGAGCGCTATTTTCGACGACGACATCGCGCGGATTTTTGAGGAGGCGCGGTTTATGGCGGAGGAAAAGGGGAAACTGGCCGCCACCATACAAAAGATACAGTCTTTCAGGGCAAAGGAGAACCAGAAGCAGGGGGATCAGGTGCTTATCGAGACGCTTCAGCGCACGTGCAGCAAGGTGTCCGCAGACTTGGACAAACAGGCGCGCTTTGTGGTGGAGTCGCTTAATCCCAAGACCCTTGAAAAAGGCCCCCGCCGGCTTATGAAAGAGGTGCTGATGCAGCTTATACGCAACGCGGTCTATCACGGGATTGAAAGCTGCGACCTGCGCCGCGCCCAGGGGAAAGAGGATGCCGGGGTTGTTTCCCTCTCGATTACGCTGGAACAAGCGGGGATCCGCATGATCCTGCGGGATGACGGGAAGGGCCTTGATTTTGCCAAAATCAGGGCGAAAGCAGCGGAACTTAACCTTCCGATACCGGATGACCGGGAGGAAAGCCTTTTAAATATCATTTTTAGCCCGGGGTTCAGCACTGCCGAAGATTCGGGTATGCACGCCGGGCGGGGCATAGGGTTAAACCTGGTGCGGGACCGGATTGAGGAAGTCCGGGGGACCATCATGGTACACACCGAATACGGGAAAGGCACAATTTTTACGATTATTATTCCTTTTGCCGAAGAAGCCGAGAACGTTGCACCGGAAGCGGCGGGATAGGCCCGGGGCATCCGGCTTTAAGGGTTCAAAAACAGTAGGGTATAACATAAAAAGGTAGGCACATGGAACGGTATATACAGCCTTTTATTAAGGCCAGCAAACACGTGTTTAAGCATTTTTTGGGGCTTGAAGCGGATGCGGAGCTCCCTTATTTCTTTGATAAACACGCGATACAGCAGAAAGAAGACGACTGGGATATTTCCGGCGTGATAGGTTTAGCCGGCGACGCCAAGGGCGCGCTGGTTCTTTCTATGAAAAAAGAGGTGGCGTTCAAGATTACCAGCATTGTTACCGGCAAGGCCCATACGGATCTGGACGACGACGTGCGGGACGCTATCGGCGAATTGGCCAATATCATCACCGGCAACGCCAAACAGGGGCTTGAAAACGTTCTGCGCCTGGCGGCGTCGGTGCCGACTATCATACGGGGAAGCGAACATTCTATCTCATGGCCCGGCAAGGGCGTACACCACGCCCTTATCTGCGTTCCGTTTAAGGTCTTTGAGGACGACCGGTTCATCCTCTCGGTAACGCTTAAAACGATAAAAGAATAAAAGAATAAAAATATAAAAGTAAAAAATAAAAAATAAAGACCCGCTAGAGTTTGTGTTTCGGCTGCTGGATGACCTTTTGTATCTGGTTATTCTCGCCCATCCACAAACGGGTATTGGTTTCAATGTTCGTAAGTTCGGCGCTCACGAAATACGAGCGCACCGTGGTATTTCCCGCCCTGTCCACGATGGTCTTTACCGAGCCTGTGAGCATGAAATTCGCGCCGGTCTCGTTACCCAAAGAGGAGGCGCTCTCTTCGCTGGCGTTGGACTGCTGGTCGATCCGTTCCGCCCGCAGGTCTTCCCTCGCCTCGCCGCCGGCCACGAACTCCAGTTTCCCGCTGTTTACAATGGCAATCTCCATACTTTTTGCAATAATCGACGTGTCAATATGCTCGCTTGAGGCGTTCTTGAAGGCCCCCACAATAACCGTGGGCGCCCTTCCCTCATGCTCCGCGGCGTACTGCCTGATAAACTGGTCGATGCGCTGCGAGTTAAGGCAGTCCGCGATAAGGGAATCGCAGACAATACGCACATCCGCAGCGTTCCATTTGCCGCTTAAATCCACCGGCCCTTGGGTCCGCGTAACCTTGGGACTAGAACTGCACGCGGCAAGCAGGATAACGGCGCCTATACACGCCGACACGGTTTGTTTCATAACACCCCCCGCTCAAAATATGAACCATTATCCCCTCCCCGTCAACCCCCTGCGGG
>JAITHF010000225.1 GCA_031280115.1 Spirochaetaceae bacterium
CCGATATCTCTTCTCCTCATTGTTCTTCGCGGTTTTTCTCTCATGCGTTATTATTGCCTTGGCGGGTCCGCGATGGGGGCGGAGGATCGTTATGGAATACCGACGAGGTGTTGATGTAATGTTCGCGTTCGACGTATCCCGCAGTATGGACGTGCAAGACAGTACGCCAGCCGGCGAAAAGTCCCGTCTGAAACACGCGGCGGACATTGCGCGTGCTATGATCGCCGCTTCCCAGGGCATCCGGTTCGGAGCCGCCATAGGCAAGGGACAGAGCTTGCTCGCAGTGCCGTTGACATACGACGTTGAAACAATACGCGTTTTTTTGGAAAGCCTTTCAACATCAATTATTGCCGGAAAAGGAGGGACCAATCTGGAACGCCTGCTTGACGCCGCGTCTCAAGGTTTCCAAAATACCCTGCCGACCAAAC
Organism: Spirochaetaceae bacterium; assembly: GCA_031280115.1. Taxonomy (GTDB): domain Bacteria; phylum Spirochaetota; class Spirochaetia; order Treponematales; family Breznakiellaceae; genus JAITHW01. Next base: position 429 of record JAITHF010000225.1, read on the forward strand.
GATGTATGCTGGTCTTTTCTGACGGTGAGTCTTGGTCAGGTTCTCTTTCCGCAGCCCTTGACCGACTAGACGCCGCCGAAATAACCGTTGTTGCAGTCGGCATGGGAACCGAAGCTGGCGGTCCGGTTCCCCAAGAGAGCGGGGAACCGCCGCCCATAAGTTACCGCCGGGAAGCGGCGCTGCGGAACATTGCCGAGCGAACCGGTGGCTTATATGTTGACCCAAACCGGGAAGACGCCCCGAAAGTCTTGGAACAGTATTTCATTGCTCTGTCCCATCAAACGGGTATCAAAGGGTATAAGATTGAGGAGCAAGCGCGGTGGCGTATTTTCATGCTTATCGGTCTTGCAAGTTTCGGTCTGGCGAAAATACTTGAGAAAAGGATGCGCGGGCGTGGCTAGGCGGCTTTTACGAATCTTCTGGATAGCCCTGCTTCCCTGTTCATGCGCCAAGATTCAGGGAAAACTCTTCATTATGGAAGGAAATTTTTTCAATTCCAGAGGGATGTATACCGAAGCTATCAGTTCCTATCTGAAAGCCCAAGAGTATCCTGAAGCCCGCTCATACGCGGAACTTGGCCTAGGCTCGGTGTATTTCTCCCTCGACGAGGGATCCGTGGCGCTTGAGCGGTTTGCTGCCGCCGCTGACGCGCTTAAAGCCGCGCCGAAAGCGCGGTATCCTGAACTGATATATCGGATTCAGTATAATACCGGCGTGGCGCGCTTCAAAGAAGGGGATTATGCCGGAGCGTCCCGGGCTTTCCGGTCGGCGCTGGAAGCTGACGGGAGCCGGATTGAGGCAAAGCGCAATCTGGAACTGAGCCTTTTGTCCCTTGCCCAAAAGAAAAATACTCAGGCGGTCTCACAGGAAGCCGCGCTCGCCAGTGATGAAGCGCGGGATCAAAACGCCCCGTTATTTGAATATCTCCGCCAAAAGGAACAAAATCAATGGAAAAGCCGGGAATGGATAGAAGACGCGCCGCCTTCGGAGCCGGATTATTGACCACCCTGTTGTGCGGAATTTTCTCCGCCCAAGCCCAGCAGGATTATTCTGTACCCCTTGCGGTGGAAGTACAGACATCTCCAGAAGAGCCGGCGCTTGGTTCCCCGTGGATCATTACTTTTCTGGTGGACCACCCTTCCCCTTCGGAAGTCTCTGTCCATTATCCGCCGCTGCCTCAAAGCCTTTCGCTGGAAAGTATCAGAACCGGCGCGCGGCTGGAAAGGGTGCAGGGCACGGATTTTAGGAGGTTTACCGCTATAGAGTTCTGGCTTCTCCCGCAAAAGCCCGGACCCATACGGTTGATGCCCTTTGAGATCGCTGTTTTAGAAAAACAGGCTTATGTAAGTCCGGTTATTTCCGCATATATTCAAGGAACCCTTACGGAGCCGTATTGGGCTTGGAGCGTCCCGAAATCCCTTGCCGTCGGCGAGGCCGGCGAACTGTCTCTGCGGCTTTTTAACTGGGATCCGGCAAAGCCTCCGCCAAAACCGGAACTCCTAGAGCGCGGCGTTCCGGTTCATACTATTCTTGAGGAGAAACCGCTGTCCGAATCCGACATAAAACAAGGAATTGTGCTGCGTTTAACCGTAATCCCTCTTAACGGCGCGGTTTTTACGTTGGATGCGCTTCATATTCGACATGAAGGCGCGGTTCTGACAGTTCCGCCGCTCAGTATCCCGCTCGTTCCGGCGCATAAAAACGAGAATAAGAATGAGGAAAAAACTCCCGAAGAGAAAAGCTCTGTCCCCCTCATGGAGGCTCGTGAAACCCCGCCTATTCCATTTCCTGAAACGTTGGCCGCAGTATTCCCGCCATTGCGGCCGGGCTATGAAAATATCCTGCGAAAGATACGGGGCCTGTGGGATGAAGGGGACAGAGCTCAGGCTTTGGCAGAACTGAGGCAGCGCGAGCGGGACCATCTTGCAGGACCCTGCTTCATGTTGACGCGGCGGGAGGCGGAACAGCGGCTGGGGTTCGAGGTTTCTCCTGACGAGGTCTGGCACCCTCGATCTCTTGCGCTCTTTTTCTTACTCATAAGCCTTGGGGGGCTTGCTTTTCTGGGATTTCTTTCTCAGCCGCTGGTTATTTCAAAAAGAAAAATCCCCCTGTTTCGAGGGGCGGTCTTTGCGGCGCTTCTGGTGAGTGCCGGCGCAGCCGGACGGACGCTCGCAGGCACCCGTTCTCAAGCGGTGCTGCGGGAGGACGCGCCTGTTTATAGGATACCTGACGAGGCCGGCGGCATAAGCGCCTATTTTAAGGAGGGCGAGCCTGCGCGTATCCTTTCTACTTCCGAATATTGGATAAATATAGAAACCCTTGACGGCAGAATAGGCTGGGCGCGAAAGGATACCATCATTTTGTATTAGTGATGTGTATGAGGGAATGGGAATGGATTTTGGCGATATTCTTGACGAGTGGGACCAGCTGACCAGTAAACCTCAAGGCACCAAAAAGAAGTTGAAGCAGAACGCCCGGGCTTCTTCCAAAACTGAAACGCCTCGTGCGGCCCCGCCGGTAAAGCCGGCGCCGGTTCATCCGCTTACCCAATGGCTTGCGGAAAACGAGGTGTATGATAAAGACCAGGGGGATGATGAAGCGGAGGCGGCAGACAGTACGGAACAGAAATACCGAAAAAAACTGCTCCGCAAAAGAGCCGACGCGATGATTGACCTGCACGGCCTTGACAAGTTACAAAGCTGGAATAAACTGATTGCTTTCTTTGAAAACAGCAAAAAGCACGGATTAAAGAAACTTATTATCATTCATGGCAAGGGCAATCATTCACCGGGAGAGGCGGTGCTGAAAGATATTGTCAAGCGCTACATCAAGATCTGCCCCTTTGCGGGGGAAAGCGGCCACGAAAAACCAGAGTACGGCGGATCAGGGGTTACCTGGGTTTTATTAAAAAATGACGGCCTTGACGGATAGTTCTTACCGGCCCCATACTTCTAGGCAGCAAGGGGTGTTCCGCCGGTTTGGATCTGCCTGTTTCGGCAAACACTGCGCCGCCCTTAGGGGCGGGTGCGGCTGCGGACGGTTGAGTATCCGCCTTAAATATGTTATATTTTGAAAAATAAATTAACCTGAGAACGGAGAATAAAGCCCTTATGAAATTTACATGCGACCGAAGCGTGCTGCTTAAAGAAATCGCTATAGCCCAGGAAATCATCAGTTCAAAAAACGCCGTTTCCATCTTGTCCAATATCTATATCGCGGCGGACCATGGGGACCTGATCATTAAAGCCACTGATATGAAGGTGAATTTTGAAACCAAAGTGCCGGTAACGGTGCTGGAGCCCGGAATAACCACCGTGTTCGGGGGTAAATTCCTGGAAATCATCAACGCCATACCCGAAGGGGAACTGGAATTTGAGCATAACGAAAGCAAAATTACCATAAAGCCCGCCCGCAAGCGGGTCAAGTTCCAGTTAAAGAGCATAGCCGCGGAGAATTTCCCCCCGTTTCCCGCGCCGGACATGGAGCGCCTTTTTGAAATCCCGATCAAAATGTTCAAGGAGATGATACAGCAGACGGTATTCGCCGTTTCCGACGACGAGAGCCGCTACCAGATGAACGGGATATTCTTTATAAAGAAAGAAGGCGCTTTCGTCATGGTTGCCACTGACGGCAGGCGCCTTGGGTTTATCAAAAAAGAAGCGCCCCAGGAGGTTAAGGATTTTTCTGGAATCATCATCCCCCCTAAGATGCTCCAGATTATTATGAAACGCGCCGGGGACGAAGGGCTTGTCTCGGTTTCCGTGACAGACAAGATGCTCTTTGCCCGGTTCGGTTCGTACAACCTTTCTTCGATGCTGATTGACGGAACCTTCCCAAACTATGAGCGGGTTATTCCTGAAACGCAAAGCAGCGTTTTTACGGTGAACCGGCTTGAACTGCTTGACGCGCTCAAGCGGGTTTCCCTGCTGGTGGAACAAAAATCCCACCGGATATACCTGGGGCCTGCCCCGGGTTCCCTGTCGGTTTATTCAGAGGAGAGCGATCTGGGAGCGGCCAAAGAGGAAATCGCCTGCAAATACGACGGCCCGGAGGTGGCTATCGCCCTTAACTACCGCTACATCGAGGAACCCTTCCGAGTTATGGATACTCAGGAAATCAGCATCTATTTTACGGACCCGAACAAGGCCATAACCGTAAAGCCCGCGCCGGAAAAAGATTTCTTTCATATTGTGATGCCTATGCAGCCGTAAACCGTGTTATTTTCAGCCCTGCGGACGCGCTCGTTCCGCAATCTTGCTGACATGGAGGTTGAAACTCAGGGAAAGGATGTGTTTCTCATAGGCGAGAATGGGCAGGGAAAGACCAATTTTCTTGAGGCCGTGTATTTTTGCGCCTACGCCTCGTCTTTCAGGGGCGCGCCGGACCATGAGATGGTGCGTACTGGAGAGGCGGGCTGTTCCGCTGGGGCTCAGTTTTCAGGCTCCCTGTACAACCAGGTGCTCCTCAAGTTCGAGCGGGGGCGCAAGGCAGTCTATCTTGACGGAAAGCGGGTAAACGACCGCCGGGACCTGCTCTCGGTGGTTCCCTGCATTGTGTTCTGCCACGAGGATCTCGAATTCGTGGCCGGAAGCCCTGAGCGGCGGCGCTGGTTTTTCGACCAGAATCAGAGCCTCTACGATCCGCTTTACCTTGACGACCTGCGTAACTACCGGCAGGCCCTTAAAACCCGCAACGCGCTCCTTAGGAAAGCCAAACTCACCGGCGGGAACGCCCGGGCCGTGCTGGACGCCATAGACCCGCAAATCGCGCGGTACGGCCTGCCCCTTATGGAGAAGCGGCGGGATACGGCGGAGCAGTTTTCCCGGGTCTTCGGCTCCCTCTACGCGGAGGTTGCCGGCATAGACCATATTGGGATCCGCTACCTTTCATCATGGAAGGCCGGGACCTATGAGGGGGTTATCGCGGGCCTTGGGGAGCGGCGGGAACAGGACCTTGCCTCTGGCGTTACCCTTGCCGGCCCCCATCGGGACCGGTATATCTTTCATCGGGAGGGCAGCGAGTTTTGCGCCAAAGCTTCTACTGGGCAGCGCCGGCTTCTCTCACTTCTTTTACGTGTTGCCCAGGCCCGGCGTTTTCGGGAGATAACCGGCAAGCATCCGGTATTTTTGCTGGATGACGTGCTTTTGGAGCTTGATCCTGAGAAGCGGCGGAAGTTTCTGGCGGTCATGCCTGAATACGATCAGGCGTTTTACACGTTTCTGCCGGAGGAACCTTTTGAGCGCTACCGCAAGCCTGACACGCTGGTCTATCATGTTATAAACGGATGCCTCAGCCGCCCCCCATAGGGGGATTCAGGCGCTTCTTGCGGCGGGAGGGTTTGCGATTTTAGTCACAACCCAGAAGCGGCGCCTCATCGCGCTTCGATGGCGCACTGGCTCACAGCACGTCGCCTTTATAGGTGGTTTGGAGGGCAGCCTCCGGCTGTTTCAGCAGTCGTGGTTTGCACTATGAGCCGCGAACCATGAAGCGCCGGTAAAAAAGCCTCCAAATTCTCTTCTTCTTCAGGGTCCGGCTCCGGCGCCAAGGGGGTTGTCCGCACGGGGGATGATGATTGCCGCAACCGGCCCCCAGGGGCCTTGTTCCCCCTTTGAGTTCACGTACCGGGCGCAGAAATACCCCACTTTGCCCCCTTCTTCAGGGGGGAACGAGGCGCGCTCCCGTTTCCGGTTCGTGTCCAGCCACTTAAAAAGGCCCTCTCCGGAGGACGGCGGGGCCATAAGGTAATGCTTGGCGCCTGCGGCCTCCTCCAACGTCGCCCCTGCATGGGGCATAACCCCCCGGAACAGCTCAACATGGCAGCCCTCCGCCGGCCTGTCCCCGGGCATAAGGTTTATGTCAACTACCACCGTGTTGTACCCTTCGTAGCGCAGAACAAGCAAAACATGGCTTTCCGGGCGCGCGGCGGGGGTCATAACCGTATCCCTGGGCTTCAGGAGCAGCGACACAAGGTCCTCATCCAAAAGGGGGGGCTGTTTGAAGTACCGGTCCTTGATTTCCCGCATGTGCGCTTCAAGGGCGGCAAAGGCGGCGTTCACCCTGGCGGTGAGAACCGGCGTGCGGAGCGCCGGGGACGCAAGGTCAAGCGCGTCCTGTGCCGCGGTAATAAGGTCGTGGAGCGCGGTGATAACCGTGTTCGGGATACCCCATGACCCCCCCTTGAAGGCGAGGGCGTTTTCCCACACCCGGGCCATGATAAGCACCAGGGCCCTTACCCGCGGGAACCAGTCTTTTTGTTTTCCCATATTTTTATAAACTCCTTATAGGGTAAAGAATTACAGCCCCCGTATAGGGGCTCCTGTATCATACGGGGCTTCGCCCCTTTGCCACGCAGGGGCATCCCCGCGCCGCACGGATACACCTCCGCGCCGTGCGGATACACCCCCGCGTTGCGCGGATACATCCCCGCGCCGTGCCGGGGCGCCCCTGCGTCATAAGCGCCATACTACCAGCGCCTTCCGGCCTCGTCAAGCCCTTGACGGCTGCTGAAACAGCCTCCGGCTGCCCCCAAACCCCCGCTAAAGGCTTCCTGCTCTGTCCCCTTCCGCCTGCTCTGTCCCTTTCGCCCACGCCATGAAAACCGCCGGCTGTTCGGTTATGAGCGCTGCGCTCCGCTTGCGCTTTTAGAAGAAATTTGGGGGAACCAGTTCCCCCAAACCCCCGCTCAAGGCTTCATGCTTCGCGCCCTTGCGCCTGCTCTGTCCCCCTTGCGCTTATCGCGCTTACTCTGTCCCCTTTGCCTGCGCCATGCAAGCCCCTATATGTTCGGTTATGAGCGCTGCGCTTACGCTTGCGCTTTTGGAATAAATTTGGAGGGCTTTTCTATCGGCACTTCCTGTTTTGCGTATTCTTTTGCGAACTTCCCGTAAGGGAACAGCCTCCGGCTGCCCCCAAACCCCCCACTAAGGCTTCCTGCCCCGCGCCGTTCCGCCTGCCTGTCCCCCTTCCGCCTGCCCTGTCCCCCTTCCGCCTGCCCTGTCCCCCTTCCGCCTGCTCTGTCCCCCTTGTGCGCTTGCTCTGTCCCCCTCCGCTTGCTCTGT
>JAITHF010000203.1 GCA_031280115.1 Spirochaetaceae bacterium
AGACGGGGCGGGAACAAAAAAGGCCGGCGGGAACACCGGCGGCGTTTTGTGCACAAACAACTCATTGGTTTATAACGGATTATCGGCGCTTCGCGCCTCTTTTAAGAGAATTTGGGGGCTTTTTTACCGGCGCTTCATGTTTCGCGTATTCTTTTGCAAACTTCCCGTAAGGGAACAGCCTTCGGCTGCCCCCAAACCCCCCACAAAAGGCTGCCTGCGTTGCGCCGGTGCGTTTGCAAAGCGCGGTGAGGCGCATCCTTCAGGGTTGTGACTAAAATTGCAGACCCGCTCACCGCGAGAAGCACGTGAATCCCCCGCAGGGGGTGACTAAAATTGCAGACCCGCTCACCGCGAGAAGCACGTGAATCCCCCGCAGGGGGGGGCTTACGGCTGCGCAGGGGGCAGGGGGAGGAGAACGCGGAAACCTAAGTCAGGGTTCCGGTAAGACGGGATGTTGAGACCCCGGTTGGCAGAACGGAGGGTGTTGCCCAAACTGCTCCAGCTCCCGCCCCGGCACACCCGGTCAGAGCCGCTCGGCGCCCCTGCCGGGTCCCGCTGCTTTTCGCGGCTGTACGGCCCGTACCAGTCCCAGCACCACTCCCACACGTTGCCGTGCATATCGTACAAGCCTAGAGGGTTAGGCGGGAAACTCCCTACCCTCGTGGGAGCCCCCCGGTATACCCCCTTGGCGCCGCTGTTGTAGGGGTAATTCCCGTTGTAGTTCCCCTGATCCGTTGAAAAAACGGCGCCTGCGCTAAACGGCGCCGCGCTGCCGCCCCGGCAGGCGTACTCCCATTCGGCTTCGGTAGGGAGCCGGTAGCCCGGGGCGTTCCGGTCCCAGATAACAAACTCCCCCTCCACGCGGTACGCGGGCTTCCGCCCCTCATTCACGCTCAAGGCGTTGCAATACTGTACCGCGTCAAACCAGCTCACCCGCTCAACCGGATTATCCTGGGCCTTAAACGCGCTGGGATTAACGCCGGCTGCCGCCTCGTACTCCTTTTGGGTCACCGGCGTTCTTCCCAAGTAAAACGCCCCCACCTGCACTTCGTGCTCCGCCTCGTTGTCCTTCCGCCCCCACTCGCGCTCAGGGCTTCCCATGATAAATGTTCCCGCCGGTATTTTCACCAGCCCCTCAGGAACAGGCTTCGGCTGGTCCGCCATAACCCGCGCCTCATACAGGTCTATGCAATGCTTTGCCCCGGCCTCAAGCCAGCGGGACGCCTCTTCAAAACGTCCGGAGCGCTTGAAAAAAAGCCCCAGCTCGTATTCGGCGCGGTAACCGCCGGTCAAGGCGGCCTTTTCAAGGGCGGCTTTCTTCTCTTCAGGGGTCAGCTCCCGGTCAGCGATAACCTTTTCAAGGAGGCTTACCGCCTCCTGGGCGTAGTAAGCGGTGATGCCGTAATCATCTTGCAGCTTTTGTATAAGCCGCTGGGAAGTTTTAACCCTGTCTGTTGTTTTAAGGAGCGCCCGGTGGCATCCGGCCTCAAGGCTTAAAAGGAAAATACGGGCCTCCCGCTTGAACGCGCCTTTGGCGTAGTCGTGCAGGAAGGCGCCGCACCGTTTGGGGTTGTCGAGAATGCTAATGCCCCGGTCTTTTATAAGGCGGCTCAAAACCGCCTGCAAATCGCTCCGGCCCTTCATCCCGCGCCCCCTGTTCCCGCAGGGGCGTCCGGCGGGCGTCCGGCCCGGCGCCCCCGGGGGGGCGCGTTAGGCGCCGGCGATTTTGAACTTGGAGATTTCCTGAATGAGGTCATCAATGCTCTTGCTGTTTTCCCGGCTTATCTCTTTTATCCGGTGGATCGCGTCGCTTATGGCGCCCATTGCCGCGGCTATCTCGCCCATTTCTCCGGAGAGGCTTTGGGTAAGTTTTTCAAGGTTTTCCCCCTCGTCTATGACGAACCTGCTCTGGGAAAGCATTTCCGCTGAGTCCTGCCGGACATTCTCGGTTATCGTATTAGAATTGGCAATAATCTCAAGGATAGCGCGGCTTCCGCTGTCCTGCTCCTCAACGGCGCCGCGTATCTCGGTTTCCTGATCCGAGACGGTCTTCACTTCTTTATCTATCTTCTGGAAGTTATCCAGCGCAAGGGCCGTGGATTCCTCTATGCCGTTGAGGGACGCCTGGATGCTTTTAAGCAGCGCTGAAACCATCTTGGCCTGCCCGCCGGAAGACTCCGCGAGCTTTCTAATCTCGTCAGCCACCACCGCGAAGCCTTTGCCCGCGGCGCCGGCGTGGGCCGCTTCAATGGCGGCGTTCATGGCAAGCAGGTTGGTTTTGCCGGCGATGTTCTGAATCATCCGGTTTATGCCCATGAGCCTGTCAGATTCCTCAACCACCTGTTTGATGGACCGGGACACCTCCTGGAGCGCCGCGTTCCCCCGCTCCGAGGCGGCGGTAAGGTTTTTGATGTTCCCCTCGTTTTCCTTGAGGCTTTTGGTTACTGCCGCGATATTGGCGGCCATTTTCCCCACTGCCGACGAGGACTGGGACACGCTGCGCGCCTGGGCCTCGATGTTGGCGTTAAGGCTGCCGATATTGCCCATAATCCGCGTCATGGCGCCGTTCGTGTCGGTAACGCTGGCGGTCTGGGTGCGGGCTTTTTTCTGGGCGTCCTCAGTGTTTGCCTTTATCCGCCGCGCCGACGCCGCTTCCTGCCCCATAATCTCGGCGAGGGAACTGCCCACATGGGAAAGGGTGCGCGCCTTGTCCCGAATGGAAACCACCAGCGCTTTAAGCCCTTCCTGGGTTACGCGGAGGAGGCGGGTCATGTCCGCAAGCTCCCCGCCGCCTGCGGCGGGCCGGATATCCGCGGTAAGGTCCCCGTTGGCAATGACTTCAAGGGCGCGGATTGCCGCTTTAATCGGGCGGATGAACGAGGAGGACGCGAAAAACGCGATAAGCCCCGCCAGGGCGAGGGCCGATACCATAGCAATCAAGAGGGAGCCCACGGCGTGCCGCTCAAACTCCTGTATTTTCGAGATTTCATAGTCCGCGCCGATGAAGCCCTCTATCTCCCCGTTCTTGATAAGCGGCATATACGCGGAAACAAAGACCCCGTACTCATCGGTAAAAGGCTTTTTGCTGATATAAAGGCTCCCGGACTTGGCGGCCTCCAGCATATCCGCGGTGGGCTCGTATACCAGAAAGTAATCTTCCGGCGCAAGCCCTTCAAAAATATCCGCTGTTGCCTCTGAGTCCAGCACGAACTTATACTCGGCGCCGTCTTTGATGATGGCGTAGATATAGGCCAGGTTGAACGTGTCTGCCAGGGTTTTCATGTCAGAGGTGAGGGCGTAGTACGCCTCTGATTGGGCGAGGCCCTCCTGCATGATGTTTCGGGGCTCTGACATGAGGGGGTAGGCGCGGACAATGAAGCCGACCACGTTACTCAAGGTTTCCCGGTACGAAGCGCGGATGTAGGTAATATATCTGGTATACATGACAAGCCCCACGCTCAGAGCGATAATTAAGCCCAATCCCGCAAAGAGTCCGAAAAAACGCGCTCTCAGACTTTTTTTCAAGGTCCCCCGTCCTCCTTTCAGCATAGTGTTTCTGTCAAATACTCAATTCATACCTAATTCCCCCTTTTCCGTCAACCCCCCGCGGAAGTTGCAGGGGGTTGACAGGGGGAAGCCTTTTTCCCATGATGGGTAGATTATGAATGACTTGGGTATGAAACCCCTCTCCCTTATAAAATCCCGCTTGGAACGTTTAACCACCTGCGAACTTACAGCCTTGGCCGAACAAGAAGGCATCGATATTCCCGCCGGGCTTGACAGGATATTTATTGTGGCCGAACTCCTTGAAGCCGCCGCCTCTGCCGCCGCGGTCCAGAACGGCGCCGGCAAGATGCCGCCCCTTGAGGAAGCGGCAGCCATACCGGAGCCGGTCCTCCTGCCCAAACAATACAATATCACCTTTATTGAAGTCCTTATCCGGGACCCCCTCTGGGCATTCGCCTTCTGGGAAATTAAAGGCGCGGACCGGGAAAGCCGGGAGAAAGCGCCGGACTTCGGCGGGTACTGCCTGAGAGTGTCAGCCATTGCCGACATAGGCGGCCTGCCGCCTATGCCCCCGGGGCCGGCGGGGCAGCAGCCGCGGCAGCCTAAAAAACAACCGCTCAAACAAAAAGAAGACTCTTTTACCGTGCCCATAGGCGCCGCGGATACGGCATGGTACCTGGGGTTTTCACCGGAAGGCGGGCGCTTCGTGGTGGAACTCTGCGCGGTGCTTGGCGGGAAAGACACGGCCCTTGCAGCCTCCCGCCCCTTTACCCTGCCGAAACTGGCCAACCCGCCGTATGTAAAAGACGCGCTGTACGACAACCCTCTTATAAGGCTGTCCGGCGCGGAGGATTTTCAGGTTATCCGCAACCGGGACCGCCGCCCCCCTCTGGTTATCGGGTATGAGTAAACGCCGGGTTATCTCGCTGGTGCTCAACGCCCACACGCCTTTTATACGCCGCCAGGATATTCCCCAGAGCGCCGAAGACCTGTGGTTCTTCGAGGGGCTTTCCGAAACCTACCTGCCCCTTTTGGATATGTTCGACCGGCTCGACAAAGAGCGGATACCTTTCAGGCTGGGCATCTCCCTTTCCCCTATCCTCTGCGGCATGCTTGGGGACGGGCTTCTGCTTAAACGGTACGAAGACTACCTTAACGCCCAAATCGAGTTCGGCTTCCGGGAGACCCAGCGCCTCGCCGGCGCCGAAGGCCAGCGGCGTCTTGCGGAACGCTGGCGCGCGAAGGCGCAGGAGCGGCTGGGCTGGTTCGCGGAGCGCTGCCGGAAGAATATCCTCAACGGCTTCGATTATTACCAGCACAAAGGCCGGCTTGAGCTTTTAACCACCGCGGCAACCTACGGGTTCCTGCCGTTCTATACGGCCCGCCCGGAGGCTATTCAGGCGCAGTTTGAAGTGGCTATCGCATCGTACCGCCAGCACTTCGGCAGGCACCCCCAGGGTTTCTGGCTGCCGGGCCTTGGCTGGGACCCGGCGCTTGACCGGTATCTGCGGGCCTACAACTTCGGTTATACCATTGTGAACGCCCACGCCCTGGTGCTGGGGGAGCCTGCCGCGGCCAAAGGGAGCTTCTATCCGGTCAAAACCCCCCGGGGGGTTTTTGTGTTTGCCAGAGATTACTACGCCCATCAGGATATAGCAGGCGCGGGACAGGGGTTTTCCTATCATAAGGCTTATCGGGATAATTACGCCGACGTGGGGTACGAGCTTTCTGCGGAGGTGGTGGCGCCCTTTCTCGGCCCGGACGGGGGGCGTACCCAGACGGGCTATAAGTACAAGGCCCTGGGCGGCGCGGTGTATGACCCGGCGCAGGCGTCAGAACTTATCCGGCGGCAGGCAGCGGCGTTCCTCGACGCCCGGGCCGCGCGCCTCGCCCAGGCGGAAGCCTTTATGGCCGAAAACCCGGTGAGCCTGTGCGCGTATAACACCGATACCTTTGGCCGGCTGTGGCACGAGGGGCCGGAGTTTCTTGAGGCTCTCTTCCGGGAAGGGGCAAAGCGGGATGACCTCCAGTTTATGACGCCGGCGGAATACCTTTATAAGCAGGATCTTTCCGCCATGCAGACCGTAACCCCCTGTTTCTCTTCTGCCGGCTATAACGGGTACGCCGAAACCTGGCTTGACGCTTCCAACGACTGGATATACCGGCACACGGCGCGTTCCTTAGAGCGGATGGCCGAAATCGCCGAGCGGTTTCCTGACGAAACCGGCCTCAAGGAGCGGGCGCTTAATCAGGCGGCCCGGGAGATTCTGCTAAGCCAGTCCTCGGACTGGACCAAACTGCTCTATAAAGGGGAGTCAGCCGAATTTGCCCGGGCGCAAATCGAGGAGGCCCTGCGTAATTTCACCACCATCTACGAGGCGCTGGGCAGCAACTACCTGAGTACCGAATGGCTTACCAATCTGGAGCGGCGGCACAATATCTTCCCCGGGGTCAATTACCGCGTTTTCAGGCGCAAACGCTGAGGCGGCGGCAGGGGAAACCCTTGACTTTTACCGCAGGCAGGCAACAATTAAAACAGCAAAGACAATACAATAGAAATGTTTTCTGAGGAGTGACCTATGGGTATCAACGAAATCGGCGAAAAGATGAAGGGGCTTTTGGAGCAGGGCGCCCAGACATCGAAAGATCTGGCTTCAAAGGCCGGGGCAAAGGCGCAGAATCTGGGGGAACAGGGCGTGCTGGCTCTGGATATTAAGAAATTACAGGGCCAGATAAAAAAACTTCATGAGCGCCTGGGGAAAGAAGCCTATGAAATCTTTGGGAACCAGGGTTTCCCTGTAGTAAGCGCGGAAGATCCGGTGGTTAAAGCGATTCTCGACGAGATTACTGCGGCGCAAGAAAGCCTGAACCGGAAAGAAGCGGAACTGCGGGAAAAAAAAGAGGCCCGCATCTAGCCGGCGGGCGCAGCGTGATTTAACCATTTTCTAACCGTTTCCTTATATATTTTTAACAAACCGAACGCATGATACACCCATCTTATCTTATATAAGGAGTTGCCATGAAATTGGTTATGGCGTTTATGGCGGGGCTTATGGCGCTTGGTTCGTGCAAGGCCCGGCAGGCTGAAAGCGGCGGCGCAGGGCCTACAGGGTATACCATTGAGATTGCCGGTTCCACCTCGGTGGCGCCGTTAATGGAAATGCTTGTTAGCGGCTATCTAAAGAGCAGGCCCGGGGTAAAAATTAACATTAACGGCACCGGCTCGTCTGACGGCATCAAGGCCGCCGCCGCCGGCACCAGCGAACTGGGTATGTCAAGCCGGGCGTTATCCCCGTCGGAAAAAGGGCTGGGCTTGGAGGAGCGGGTTATCGCGGCAGACGGCATCGCCGTGGCGGTGCATCCCAGTAATCCTGTCACGAACCTTACTATCGAGGGGATACGGCGGATTTACTCAGGGGAGATTACCCGGTGGGACGAGGCGGGGGCCGGCAAGGCCGGCAGGATCGCCGTGGTTTCCCGGGAGCCCGGCTCCGGAACCAGAGGCGCCTTTGAGGAGCTTATCGCCCTTAAAGACAAGCTGGTCCTGGGGGCAACCGAGTTTGACGGCACCGGCGCCATAAAAGCGGAGGTCTCCCGAAACCCTGAGGCTATCGGCTATCTTTCCCTCGGCTCTCTTGACCGCTCGGTAAAGGCGGTCAGCATCGAGGGGGTGGAGGCTTCCGCCGCCAATGTGCGCTCCGGCTCCTACCTGATGGCGCGGCCATTTATACTCCTTTACCGGAAAACCATCCGCCCTGAAGCCTCGGAGTTTCTGGATTGGATACTCGGCCCTGAGGGGCAGGAGGCGGTCAGCAGGAACTGGGTGCCTGTTACCCTCTAGCCCCCTGCGCCCCCTGCGGGGGGTTTACGTGCTTCTTGCGGCGGGAGGGTTTGCAATTTTAGTCACAACCCTGAAGATGCGCCTCATCGCGCTTCGATAGCGTGAGCGGCGCAGCGCAGGAAGCCTTGGGTTGGGGGTTTGGGGGAACTGGTCCCCCCAAATTTTCTTTAAGAGGCGCGAAAGCGCCGATAATTTTTATTATACCAACAGAGCGCGGCGGGAAAACCGGTTTTTCCGGTTCCCGCGGAGACCTTCCGCGTTACCGCGCAAAC
>JAITHF010000284.1 GCA_031280115.1 Spirochaetaceae bacterium
CTTTTACTACAAACCAACTCGCTTTTACCGTAAACCAACTTAATTTTGCTAACAAACAAACTTATTTTGCTAACAAACAAACTTATTTTGCTAACAAACAAACTTATTTTGCTAACAAACAAACTCACTTTGCTAGCAAACAAACTTATTTTGCTAACAAACAAACTTATTTTGCTAACAAAATAAACTATCCTGTCCCCGCATAAATCATTATTCTGCAACGAATTATCGGCGCTTCGCGCCTCTTGAAGAGAATTTGGGGGCTCTTTTATCAGCGCTTCATGTTTCGCGTATTCTTTTGCGAACTCCGCGTAAGGGAACAGCCTTCGGCTGCCGGCGCTTCATGTTTCGCGGCTCATAGCGCAAACTACGGCTGCTGAAACAGCCGGAGGCTGCCGGCGCTTTCGCGCCTCTTTAAGAGAATTTGGGGGCTTTTTTACCGGCGCTTCATGTTTTGCGTATTCTTTTGCGAACTTCCCGTAAGGGAACAGCCTCCGGCTGCCCCCAAACCCCCAACCAATGCTTCCTGCGCCGCGCCCGTGCGTTATCGAATTCCGCTGAGGCGCTGCGTGGGGGTTGTGACTAAACGTGCAAACCCGCTCACCGCGAGAAGCACGTGAATCCCCCGCAGGGGGCTTCCTGCTTTGAGCCGCTAACGCTTTCAAAGCGCGGTGAGGCGCCGCTTCAAGCAAGCCCTGCACCAGAAACCCGGCCTGCCGTACCTTGAGTCACAGAATCCCCCGCAGGGGGCGCAGGGGGTTTACTTTTGAGGGAAAGATGGGGTATTGTTGGGTAACTTTTTTAATTAGTGGGAGAAACACTATGTATAACGTTCTAAAAATCGGCGCGGCCCTGGGCCTGCTCGTTCTTGCCTCCTGCGCCGGCAAACCCGCGCCGGCCCCGCAAGAGGGCGCCCCTCAAACCGCTCAAACCCCAGGCGGCGGCTTCGACAGCCTGTACGGAAAAGAATGGCGCCTTGCGGAAGTCAGAACCCCCTTGGGAAACACCCCGTTCAGCCGCGAGAAACTTGAGGCCGCCGGAGCCGGGGATTTCTTTACCCTCCGGTTCGACGCCGAACAGGTAAGCGGGAAAGCCGCGCCGAACCGGTATTCCGGCCCCTATAAGGAGGGCGGCGGCGGCCTCTCCTTCGGCCTTCTTAGAACTACCAAAATGGCGGCGCTGAGCGAGCCTGAGGACCTAAAGGAACAGGAGTATTACAACTACCTTGCCCAAACAAGCCGCTGGGCTTTGGACGGGGACCGGCTTGAGCTGTACACCAAAGGCGAGGAAGGCGCTGAAACAGTGCTGGTATTCGCGGCCTTTGCCGGCGCCGCCGAGGAGGTCCCGCAGGATTCCGGGACCCAGGAGCCCTGAGCCGCCGCGCCTGCCGCGCCGGATGATGAAGGACCCGGCGGGCCCGGGCGGGGAAGCTCAGGGAAAAGCCCTGTAATTTTTACTTGACAACCCGATTTTTTATCTTTTATCATAAAATAACGAGCCCACAGCACGGCGGCGGGCATAAAAAATGTATAGAAAAAGATTGTTATAGAAAATAGAAAAATGTATAGAAAAAAATCAAAACCGGAACTAAAGGAGGTTCCATTGAAAATCATTGTACCCATTAAGCAGGTACCCGAAAGCAGTAACGTAAAGATGGACCCGGAAACCGGCACGGTTATCCGCGCCGGCATTGAAACGGTGGTCAACCCGCTGGATCTCTACGCCCTTGAAGCGGCGCTCCGTCTTAAAGAACAGTACGGGGGAACCATAACCGCCCTTTCTATGGGGCCGCCCCAGGCCATGCGGGTCCTGAAAGAAGCGGTTTCTATGGGGTGCGACGACGCGGTGCTGGTCTCTGACCGGAAATTCAGCGGCGCCGACACCCACGCCACCTCCTACACCCTGGCCCAGGCCGTTAAAGCCATAGGCGCCTTCGACGCGGTTATCACAGGGGAGCGCGCCACTGACGGCGATACCGCCCAAGTGGGCCCGGGCATCGCCGCGTGGCTCGGCCTTCCCATAGCGACGTACGTATCAAAAATCGACGCGTTCAAAGACGGGAGGATCCAGCTTGAACGGCTGGTAGAAGAGGGGTACCAGCTGCTTTCGGTGCCGGTCCCCTGCCTTATTTCAGTGGTAAAAGCAGTGGCCACCCCCCGGCTTCCCACGCTGGAAGGGAAAATAAGGTCCATGAACCTCCAGATACCTGCGTATAATACAGAAAACCTTGACCTCAATGCGGAGTATCTGGGGCTTAAAGGCTCCCCGACCAAGGTGGTCAAAATCGAAACCCCCAAAATTACCCGCAACGGCAAGATAGTGCAGATTACCGACGATCTTTCCCTCAGCGCGGCGGTAGACGAACTTATGGACCTATTGGATAAGAAAGGAGTGCTCCCATGACCGAGAAAGAAGCGGGCGCCGTATGGACCTTAGCGGAACAGTTTGAAGGCAAACTGAAAGGGGTTTCTTTCGAGCTCCTGTCAAGGGGCCGGAAGCTGGCGGACAAACTGGGAACCTCCCTGGCCTCCGTCCTTATCGGGGACGGGGTCGGGGACGGGGACTTAGACCGGCTTATCAAACAGGGCGCTGACGCGGTGTATACGGTGCAAGACCCGAAACTCGCCTATTTCGTGTGCGAAACCTACGAGCGGGTCCTTGAAAAACTTATCAAAGATTACAAACCGGCAATCCTCCTTGCGGCGGCCACCAGTACCGGCAGGACCCTCATGCCCTATACGGCAGTAAAGGTGCATACCGGCCTTACCGCAGACTGCACGGAGCTTGACATTGAAGAAGGCACCGGCAACCTGCTGCAAACCCGGCCCGCCATAGGGGGCAATATCATGGCCACGATTAAGACGCCGAACCACCGGCCCCAGCTTGCCACGGTGCGCCCCAAATCGTCCCGCCCCCTGCCGCCGGATCCGAACCGCTCCGGCAAAATAACCCGCATACCTTTTGACCCGTCCTTCGTGCCGGCCCAGGGGGTTGAGGTGAAAGGCTACCGGCGGGAGGAGTCTTCCCTGCACCTGGAAGAAGCGGACCTGGTGGTTTCAGGCGGCAAGGGCCTTAAAAAAGGCGAGAACTTCGCGGCGGTTCATAAACTCGCCGAGAGTTTAGGCGCCGCGGTTGGCGCGAGCCGGGACGCGGTGGACCGGGGGTGGATTTCCTACCCCCATCAGGTCGGCCTTAGCGGGAAAACCATTTCCCCCAAGGTCTACATCGCCATAGGCATATCCGGCGCGATACAGCACCTTGCGGGGATTAAGACCAGCGAAACTATCGTGTCCATTAACATCGACCCGGACGCGGCGCTCCACAAACTCGCTGACTTAGGGATTGTGGGGGATGCGTTCCAGGTTATTCCGGAGCTGCAAAAGCGGCTTGACGCGAGGGCAAAGCATGGAGGGAATCATGGCTAGCACCTATAATCGGGTTACCCCTGAAGTGGTAAACGCCTTAAAAAACATTGTCGGGAAAGGGAGCGTGTTTACTGACGAAGACAAACTGGAAGCCTATTCCCACGACGAAACCGACGCGGAGGAATACGGCCACGCGCCGGAAGCGGTGGTCCTGCCGGGCAGCACCGCGCAGGTCGCCCAGGTGGTCAGGCTGGCCAACAAGGAGCTTATCCCCATTACCCCCAGAGGGGCCGGGTCAGGGCTTTCAGGCGGCGCTATTCCCGAACAAGGGGGTATTGTCATCTCCCTTGAAAAGATGAACAAACTCCTTGAACTGGACAAGGCGAACATGGTGGCCGTGGTGGAGGCGGGTATCGTTACCAACGACCTTGCGAACACCGTGCAGGCGGAAGGGCTGTTCTTCGCCGGCTATCCCATGAGCCTGCAAACCTGCGTGATAGGCGGGAATATCGCGGAAAACGCCGGCGGCGGCAAGGCGGTAAAGTACGGGGTTACCGGAAGGTATATCA
>JAITHF010000297.1 GCA_031280115.1 Spirochaetaceae bacterium
GGTAGGGGTCGTGCGGGGGGGGGCAGGGGCGCTTCTTGCCCGCTGGTGGTGTTCGGCCATGTCCCGCATCCGCTCCCGTATGCGGGGCGTCTGGCTCTGCCGCTCAAGGTGGAACACGACTTTGACCCGGTCTTCCTGTTTATCCGGTATGGTGTACCGGCCAAACCGGCTTTTTTTCTGCTGTTCCAGTATGTTCCCGTCAAAGGCCGGCGGCGCCCGCCCCCAGCGGTAGAGCGGGGCAAAGTCCTCCCCGTACTGGGCAAAGCCCGCGACCCGCTCCGAGAGGAACGGGTCTTCCCCGATAGCGTCGCCGAAATCATCTACGTTCCTGAAGCGGGTAAAGATGAGTCCCAGTATCTGCTCTTTATCGTTGTCCCGGATGAGCCGCGCCCGGTCTCTCATTACCCAGAAGATAAAGAGCGCCAGCGCCGAAACCGAAACCCAGCAAAAGAGCGCCGCCGCAAGGGACGCGGTACGATGTTTCATAACACCCAAAGTATATGCCTCAAAGCCCGCCTAAGTAAAGGACTCTCCCCGGCGCGGTGCGGGGGTGGCCGGATGGCGCGTATCTTGATAGAATGGCCTCATGGCTTTATCATCGTCTTTTCTCAAAAAACCGGCATGGATTAGGACAAAGGTTCCCTCCGGCGAAACATGGAAACAGGTGGCCCGTATCCTTGAGGCGCACCGGCTCAATACGGTTTGCGACGGCGCCCAATGCCCCAACAAGGGGGAATGTTGGGGCGCGGGAACCGCGGCGTTTATGATTCTGGGGGATACCTGCACCCGGGCCTGCCGGTTCTGCGCTGTGCCGACGGCCCCGCGGGGGCAGGCGGTGCGGCCTGATGAGGGGCAGGCCCTGGCTCTGGCCGCCCAAGAACTCGGCCTTGCCTATCTGGTGCTCACCTCAGTTGACAGGGACGATCTGCCTGACCGGGGCGCCGGCCACTTTGCCGCCTGCGTAGGGGCGGTCAAAAACGCGGCGCCGCATATTAAAGTGGAGGCCCTCATACCGGACTATACCGAAGCAGAAACCGCGCTGGCGCTGGGCGCCGCGCCGGACGTGGCGGCGCACAATATAGAAACGGTCCGTTCCCTGCAAAAGGCGGTCCGGGACCCCCGGGCCTCGTTTGACAAGAGCCTTGACACCCTGCGCTTTGCCAAAGCCCTGGGGGCCGGGGCCACGAAAACAAGCCTGCTTTTGGGGCTGGGGGAAAAGCCGGCAGAGGTTCTGGCCGCTATGGACGAGATACGCGCCGCCGGCGTGGATATTCTGGTTATGGGGCAGTACCTGCGGCCGTCGGTGCGCCAGATTCCTGTGGCCGAATATATCCCGCCTGAACAGTTTGAGCGCTACGCCCAAGCGGCGCGGGAGCGCGGGTTTTCGCAGGTAGCCTCGTCCCCCCTTGCAAGAACGAGCTACCGCGCCTTCGAGTGCTGGCAAGCCCAAGCCAAAGACAGAGAAGCCGTGGTAATCGAGGCTGTTGGAAAGCCTCCGGGGTGCAAGCTCATTCGGGTACGGGCTGAACTTGCAGGCGGGCGCATAAGCGCCATACAGATACGGGGGGATTTCTTCGCCAGCCCGGAAGAGGGCTTTGGACTAGTGGAAAAGGCCCTTGTAGGCGCCGCGCCCCATGAGGCGGGGGCGGTATTCGACCGGTTTATCCAGAGCACCGGCGTGGAGGTCTTTGGCATTTCAGGCGCCGCGCTGGAACAGATCCTGGGCGCCGCCCTGCAAGAAGCGCGGGATACCCTATGAATACCCTGAAGAAGCACCGGTGCAGACTGCTTAAAACAGGCTTGCACAACGGATTTTACAACATGGCCCTTGATCAGGCGCTCCTTGAGGCGGTTGCCGGAGGCTTTTCCCCGCCGGTCCTGCGCTTCTACGGCTGGAAGCCGGCAGCGGTTTCCCTGGGGTATTTTCAGCGTATTGAAGACGAAGTTGACGTTCAGGCGTGCCAGAGGCGGCAGGTAGATATAGTACGCCGGCTTTCAGGGGGGGGCGCGGTTTTTCACCACGCCGAGCTTACCTACAGCATTATCCTGGGCGCCGCGCACCCGCTGGCCGGAACGGGTATACAGGATTCTTACAGGATGCTGTGCGCCGGCATTGTCCGGGGGCTTGGGCTGTTGGGGGTTGACGCGGTGTTCGCGCCGATTAACGACATTCTTGCCGGAGGCCGCAAGGTTTCCGGGAACGCCCAGACCCGCAGGATGGGGGGCGTGCTCCAGCATGGCACGGTTCTTTTGGACAGCGACCTGGATCTGATGTTCGAACTTTTGAAAGTGCCGGATGTCAAGATTTCCCGGGACCATAGGATTCGGGATGTTAAGGAGCGGGTAACCAGCCTCAAGGCGCTTTTGGGGCGGGAGGTTTCTTTTGAAGAGGCGGAAGCGGCGATGGCCCGGGGTTTTTGCGAGTCCCTGTCTCTGGATATGCTCGAAGATGAGCCTCCGCTCCCCAGGGAAACTGAAGAACAGCGGGCATGGGAACTCTCACAGCCGTAGGCCAGCCGGAGGCTGTTTCACGTGCTTCCTGCGGCGGGAGGGTTTGCGGTTTTAGTCACAACCCAGAAGCAACGCCTCAGCGGACTTCGCAAACGCACGGGCGCTGCACACGTCGCCTTTAGGGGTGGTTTGGAGGGTCTATGACCCTCCAAATTCTCTTAAAGAGGCGCGAAGCGCCGACAGCCTCCGGCTGTTTCAGCAGTCGTAGTTTGCACTATGAGCCGCGAAACAGGAAGCGCCGATAATTCATTATATATTAATGATTTATCTGGGGACAGGACATTTTATTTTGTAGTCAAGAAAGGTTTTTTTGTAGTCAAAATAAGTTTCTTTGTATACAAAATAAGTTTCTTTGTATACAACAAAACGCCTAACCGAGCCGCAGGCGGAAGGGCGCGGCGCAGGAAGCCGTTTAAAACCCCCGCAGGGGGTAATCCGTTCTGAAACAATGATTTATGCAGGGGCATGACCGTTTTTTGGTTCCCCCGGAAACTTATTTGGGTACCCAAGAAACTTATTTGGGTACCCAAGAAACTTATTTGGGTACCCAAGAAACTTATTTGGGTACCCCGGAACTTTATTTGGGTACCCAAGAAACTTATTTGGGTACCCAAGAAACTTATTTGGGTACCCAAGAAACTTATTTGGGTACCCCGGAAACTTATTTGGGGCCCCAAAAAACCGGTTTTTCTGCCGCACTTTGTTCTATGAATAAGACGTATCGGCGCTTTCGCGCCTCTTTTAAGGCATTATGGGGGGTCATAGACCCCCCAAACCCCCCTTAAAGGCTACCTGCCTCGCGCCCTTTCGCCTGCGAATTCCGCTTTGGCGCCGCGTGAAGGTTGTGACTAAAACCGCAAACCCGCTCACCGCAAGAAGCACGTGTAACAGCCTTCGGCTGTTACTTTTCTTCTGTCTCTCTATGGCGGATAATCATCAAGCCGGCGGCGCCGACGGTCAGGTCTTGCTGTTCCTCCCAGGCGGCGATGATCGTACCGGCAAGCGCCCCGACGCGGGTATACATAAAACCTGCGGGTAAACGCGGCAGGTTCAACCCTTCTATATAAAGCGCGCCGTCCCGGCTCTCGCCGAAAAAGCCCCTGCCGTCAGGATATATAACCAGCGCCTGCGCGCCGCTTTCGCCATTATCGTAATAATAGCCG
>JAITHF010000139.1 GCA_031280115.1 Spirochaetaceae bacterium
GACCGCGCCGGTTCCGGTCCGGTGTTCATCCATATTCCGGTGTCAGGCGGGGCAGCGGGGGTCACCACCGCCGGCGCCGGCGCCGGGGACCGCGCGCTGTCTTCCCTTAACGCCTGCGAGGGAGTGGCCCGGGCCTGGGTGCCGTAGGCGCCGGCGCGGGAGTTATCCGGTTCCCGTTTAAGAGGAGAGGCCGCCCAGCTTATGGTTAAGCGCAAGCCCTGCAAACGCGGAGAGCGCGTCCCCTGCGGCGATGAGGAGCATAATGCCGCTTACCAGTATGAGCGAGCGCTCCGCGGCGGAGAGGGCGAAGAGCGCGAAAAAAGAGGGGCTTTCTACGGCGTCCGCAGCGGAGGGGATAAACGGTCTGAGGGAAAAGGCGGCCCACCCTATAATCGACACGGCCCCGATGATTTTACCCGCTATATAGAGGGGGAGATAGGCCCTGTATAAAGCCAGACGGATTAAAAGAAAGTACGTCATAAGCGGGAACAGGGCGTTAGGGACCACATAGACCGCGTAAGGGAAAAGCCCTTCCGCGGATGTTCCGGTTCCTGACGGTTCCCGCAGGGGTTCCAGCGCGGCGGCGGCCATAAGGATAAGGCGGATAATATCGTAGATAAACAGGGACGCCCGCAGCGGACCGTATATGTGCATATCCGAATCCTAAAGCGCCGCCCCCGCATGGTCAACCCCCTGCGGGGGATTCAGGTGCTTCTTGCAGCGAGAGGGTTCGCAATTTTAGTCACCCCCTGCGGGGGATTCAGGTGCTTCTTGCGGCGATAGGGTTCGGACGTTTAGCCACACCCCCGACGCGGCGCCACTTCGCGCTTTGATACCGTTTGGGGCGCTGCACACGTCGCATTTTGGGGGGGTTTGGGGGGTCTATGACCCCCCATAATGCCTTAAAAGAGGCGCGAAAGCGCCGATAATTTTTAATATACCAACAAAGCACGGCAGGAAAACCGGTTTTTTTGCTAGCAAAGTGAGTTTGTTTGCCAGCAAAATAAGTTTTTTTGCTAGCAAAATAAGTTTATTTGCCAGCAAAATAAAGTTCTTTGCCAGCAAAATAAGTTTATTTGCCAGCAAAATAAGTTTGTTTGCTAGCAAAATAAGTTTATTTGCCAGCAAAATAAGTTTATTTGCCAGCAAAATAAGTTTATTTGCCAGCAAAATAAGTTTATTTGCCAGCAAAATAAACTATCCTGTCCCCGCATAAATCATTGTGTTATAACAAATTATCGGCGCTTCGCGCCTCTTTGAAGAGATGTGGAGGGTCATAGACCCTCCACGCCACCCATAAAGGCTTCCTGCGCCGCGCCCTTCCGCCGGCGGCTCCGGCGGGCGTTTTGTTGGAACCAACCGAACCTTTGTTGGAACCAACCGAACTCTTGTTGGAACCAACCGAACCTTTGTTGGAACCAACCGAACCTTTGTTGGAACCAACCAGCCTTTTGTTTGATCCAACAGAACTCATATTTGTTCCAACCAGCCTTTTGTTTGCCAGCAAAATAAACTATCCTGTCCCCAGATAAATCATTGTTTTATAATGACTTACCGGCGCTTCGCGCCTCTTTTAAAAGTTTTTGGGGGAACCAGTTCCCCCAAACCCCCAACCAACGGCTTCCTGCCTCGCGCCCTTCCGCCTGCGGCTCCGGCGGACGTTATTTTGGCGCCGCGGAAACTTTATTCGGGGTCAAAAACAACTTATTCGGGAGCCCGAATAACTTATTCGGGGTCAAAAACAACTTATTCGGGGGCCCGAACAACTTATTCGGGATACAAAATAAACTATCCTGTCCCCAGATAAATCATTGTTTTATAATGACTTACCGGCGCTTCGCGCCTCTTTTAAGAGATGTGGAGGGTCATAGACCCTCCACGCCACCCATAAAGGCGACTTGTGCAGCGCCGCTAACGCCATCGAAGCGCTCTGAGGCGCCGCTTCTGGGTTGTGACTAAAATTGCGAACCCTCTCGCCGCGAGAAGCACTTAAAACAGCCTTCGGCTGCGCAGGGGGCTAGTATTTGAATTCGCTCTCGCCGATGAACTCCCTCAAAATGCTCTGCCCGGGCACATACTGCGGCGGTATGGGGGCAAAGTTCTCAAGAAACGAACTGAGCCGCGCCGCTTCAGCGTATTCGGCGCTGCCGGGTTTCACAGAACGAAGGATCGGGTCAGCGTAAAACTTCAGCACCGCAAGCTCGTAACTCAGCGCCGAGTTGAACGCGAAGTCCGCGCCGTTCTGAAAGGGGAAAATATACTTCCATTCGCCCCGCTGGACGCTGGGCCACATCTTGATCGTCTCCGCGGCGCCTACGGCCCGGAACTGGTAATCCCGCACAAGGCGGCGCAAAAGCCGGTTGTCAGTGGTGGGAATACGGTTGTGGTCGTCAAGATTAAGCTGGGTGAGGGCGGAAACATAGAGCTTGAACGCGGACTCTTTTGGGATGTCTTGGATGAGCGCGTCATTGAGGCCGTGAATACCCTCCACAATGAGCATGCTCCGGCTCCCAAGGCGTATGGTCTTGCCCCCTTCCCGCCGCCTGCCGGTCTTAAAGTCGTAAACAGGAAGGGTTGCCTCCCGCCCCTTGAAGAGCGAGGCAAGCTGCTGGTTGAAATAGGGGACATCCAGCGCGGAAAGGCACTCATAGTCCGGCTCGCCTTTCTCGTCCCGGGGCGTTTTGTCAGAGTTCACATAGTAATTGTCCAAACTCACCGCTATAGGCTCTATGCCCATGACTTTAAGCTCTATAGAAAGCCGCTTGGCCGTGGTGGTCTTGCCGGAACTTGAGGGCCCTGCGATAAGCACCACCTTGAGGGCGCCTTGGCGCTCGCTTATCTTGTCCGCGATATGCCCGATGGTTTTCGATTGAAACGCTTCGGCAACCTGTATATACGCTTTAACCGCCCGCTCCCGTACCAGGCGGTTAAGGTGGCCTGCCGCTTGAACCCCCTGATCCCTGCTCCATTTCTTGTGTTCGTTGTACACTGCGAAGATTTTGGGGCTGTCCTCAAAGGGCTCCATCTTGTGCATCCCCCCGGCTCCGGGGAAGCAGAGGAGCAGGCCGTCCTGATACGCCGCCACGTCGAACACCTTGAGAAAGCCCGTGCGCGGAACCAAAGGCTGCACGTAGAGGTCGGTAAAGCCGCCGCACTGGTTGACCTTGACCGCAGAGCCGCCGCGCTCGTCCAAAAGAAGTTTCGTGTCGGTCTGGCTGTTACGCTCAAAAAGCGCAAGCGCTTGGGCGTAGGCCATATACCGGTAGTTTATAGGGAGGTCCTGCGCCGCAAGCCCGCCCATCTTGTCTTTAAGGCTCCGGGCGTCTTCCGCGCTCGGGGCTTTGCCGTCGGCAAACGTATAGTAATAGGTATTGCCCAAAGAATGGCCCACATAGAGGCGCCGGTCAGGGAACAGGTCTTTTGAGGCTATCGCAAGAAGGTACGCAAGGGACCTGCGGTAGATCATAACCCCTTCAGGGGAAAAGAGCGCCACAGGCTCAAGGGCCGAGTCTATCTCAAGGCGCGCGGAAAGCGGAAGGATTTCGTTGTTCGCCTTCACCGCCGCAAGGCCCCCCTCAGCCGGCGCCAAACGGGGCGCGAACGCGCTAAAGGGCGTGCCGAAAGGGCAGGTAAGGGCGCCGCCGCCGTTGGCAAACGTTACGGTTATATCGTTCATATCGTTTATATCGTTCATAATCACTGCTCCTTTTTTATATGCCCCGGGGTTTCGCTCTAGGGAGCGGGGCTTGTTCCGCTAGGCCCGCCCCCGCTGTCAGAGAAAACCCCGATAGAGCGGAACTTCTGGTACCGTTTCTGGAGAAGGGCGTCAATATCAATGTGCGAAAGCCGGGCAATGGTGCTGAGGAGATAGGCTTTAAGGCGCTCCGCCGTGTCAATCACCCCCAGTTCCGGTATGATAGCGTCGCATATACCGAAATCCCGGACCTCTTCGGCGCGTATCTTCATAAGCCGGGCCGCCTCGATTTCCCTTGACCCGTCTTTCCACAGAATAGACGCGAACCCTCTGGGGGAAATAATCGAGAACACCGCGTTTTCCAGCATAGCAAGCTCGTCGCAGACCCCCAGGGCAAGGGCGCCGCCGGACCCGCCCTCTCCCAGGACCACCGAGATTACGGGTGTTCGCAAGTTCATAAACGCCATGAGGCTGCGGGCTATGGCTTCGCTCTGCCCCCGCTCTTCGGCGCCGACCCCGCAGAACGCGCCGGGGGTGTCAATAAAGGCGATAACCGGCCTATGAAACTTCTCCGCCTGCCGCGCAAGGCGCAGAGCTTTGCGGTAGCCTTCAGGGTGGGGCATGGCGCAGTTCGTGCGCTCCAGTTCTTCCACCGTGCGGGGCCGGGCCTGGGCCAGAACCGTAACCGGCGTGTCTTCCAGCATGCCGATACCGCCAAGCACCGCAGGGTCGTCCCCGTAGGCCCGGTCCCCGCTCAATTCGGTAAACTCGCTCACAATGGCCGGAAGGTAATCATACACCGACGCTTTTTTGCCAAGGCCCCGCAGGAGCGAAAGCCGCTCTTCAAGAGATAACCGGGGCATTAAGGGTTCCTCCTTTGATACCCGTGCATACGGATAAGGCGGGCAAGGACGCTCCGCTGGTTGTGCCGCGGCACGATAAGGTCAACAAAGCCCTTTTCCCGGACGAACTCGGCGGTCTGGAAGTTTTCGGGCAGCCGGGCGCCCAGGGTGTCTTGAATGACCCGCTTGCCGGCGAAGCCGATGAGCGCCCCCGGTTCGGCCATGATAATGTCCCCCAAAGAGGCGAAAGACGCGGCAACCCCGCCTGTGGTGGGGTCGGTCAGCACGGCTATATAGAGGGCGCCGGCCTCGCTGTGGCGGGCTGCGGCGCCGGCGGTTTTGGCCATCTGCATAAGGGAGAAGATGCCTTCCTGCATTCTGGCCCCGCCGGACGCGGTGAACAGCACTACCGGCAGTTTTTGTTCCGCGCCGCGCTCGAAGGCTCTGGTTATCTTTTCGCCTGCCGCGCTTCCCATGCTTCCCATCATAAAGGCGCTTTCCATGACGCCTATAATGACCGGATAGCCCAGTATGGCGGCGCTGCCGGTTATTACCGCTTCATTCGCGCCGGTTTTTTCTTGGAGCTGCCGGATTTTTTCTTCATAGCCGGGGAAGTTAAGGGGGTTTTGGGATACCAGCCCTTCATCGAAGGCCGCGAAGGTTTCCCGGTCGGCGATGAAGCCGATACGTTCTTTCCATGATAGTCTGGCGTGATACCCGCAGGCGCCGCAGACGCTGCGGTTTGCGGCAAAGGTATCAGCCGGCGTGGTTCCCCCGCAGCGGGGGCAGATAAAATCAGTCATAATTTTTTACCCATCAATAAGTTTCAAGATACCGCCAAACCCAAAACAAAGCAACCCCCTGCGGGCAGCCGGAGGCTGTTTTACGTGCTTCTTGCGGCGAGCGGGTTTGCACGTTTAGTCACCCCCTGCGGGGGATTCAGGTGCTTCTTGCGGCGAGAGGGTTCGCAATTTTAGTCACAACCCAGAAGCGGCGCCTCAGCGGGCTTTGATAACGCACGGGCGCAGCGCAGGAAGCCTTTAGGGGAGGTTTGGAGGGTCTATGACCCTCCAAATTCTCTTAAAAGAGGCGCGAAAGCGCCGATAAAAAAGCGCACGCGAAGCGCAGCGCGTAAAAAACGCAGGGGGGTTGATAAACCATAAGTTAGGTGGTATTGTTATGATATTATGTTGAAACGTAGCAGTACCGCGTTTTCGTTAGGGCGCAGTTTGGCCGAAAACGACAAACGACAAACGACAAACGACAAACGACAAACAATTATGGGGGCGGTTTTGGCTTTGTCAAGCCCTCTCCGCCGGAATCCGGTCATTTTTTAATATATTTCCCAGCCTTTTTTTCTTTTTTTTCTTTTCTTTCTTTCTATATATATTCCCGTTTCGCTTTCTTTACTTTTTCCGCTCCTTCCGGGCTCATCAGAAAGGCGGCGCAAGGCGTGTTTGGGGCAGGCTCAACAGGCAGGCCGGAGCATACAGCACTATCCCGCAGCAAACCGTATGCTATGCTTGAATATACCAACAAACCGCAGACAGAAAAGTCTGAATTTGACTCAAATCTATTCAGATCCGACTCAAATCTATTAAGATCCGACTCAAATCTATTAAGATCCGACTCAAATCTATTCAGATCCGACTCAAATCTATTCAGATCTGACTCAAATCTATTCAGATCTGACTCAAATCTATTCAGATCCGACTCAAATCTATTCAGATCCGACTCAAATCTATTCAGATCCGACTCAAATCTATTCAGATCCGACTCAAATCTATTCAGATCCGAGCCGGATCTATTCAAATCTGAGCCGGATTTTCCCGCTCCGGCGGCGCTTCAAACCAGCGGCGCCGCGCTTTTTACGGTCTCTGCCCCGCCTTTAAGACGGGTGCATATATTTTTAAGGATTTTTAAGGAGGTACTATGTATGTACAACTATCCACGATGGCTTCCCCCCGCTCGGAAGTCTTGAACGCCCGGGTCCGCGCGGCCTTTGAGCGGCTTATTGCGTGTATGCAGGACGTGAAAGACCGGTATTTCAAGACCCCGCCGCTTCTCGAAGAGGACTTAGAGGACTTTTTTATTGGCGCTTTCGCGCCTCTTTGGGAAGAATTTGGGGGAACCAGTTCCCCCAAACCCCCGCTAAAGGCGTCATGCTTTGCGCCATAACGAATGCGGTGCTTTAGGCGGTTTTTTTATGGGGGGTTTGGGGGTTCTTGCCCCCCCCATAGCCTCTTAAAAGCGCCGAAAGGCGCAACAAGTCAAGCTGTTGGGGGGTGTTTAGTATGAGCGCGGTGCGGGTTTTTTATGGGGGGTTTGGGGGGCTTTTTTACCGGCGCTTCATGTTTCGCGTATTCTTTTGCGAACTCCGCGTAAGGGAACAGCCTTCGGCTGCACCCATAATGCCTTAAAAGCGCCGAAAGGCGCAACAAGTCAATCTATTGGGGGTTTTTTATCGGCGCTGCGCTTCGCTTGCGCTTTTTAAGAGTTTTTGGGGGAACCAGTTCCCCCAAACCCCCAATCAACGGCTTCTAGCGCCGCGCCCCCTTTCGCCATCAAAACGCGATGAGATAAAAGGAAAACTTTATGGGTAAAAAAATGACGTTCGCGGCGCTGTTTACCGCGATCGGGTTAAGCATGATGGCGTGTATCACTATCGCCCTCTCAACGCTGTTCTTTATCAGCCTCCGGGGGATGGCCTACCGCCAGATAAAGTCCCATGTGCTTGAAACCGCCCTGCGCCTTGAAGATTCAGTGGCAGCAATGCTGAAAGACCACGCAGGGCTCGTGCAGGATACGGCGGAGGCGGTTGCGTCCCTTCACGCCGTAGCCGGCGAAACCCCCCATAACGCCATACAGGATTTCCTCATCCGTACGATGAAACGCCTCCCTGATGTGTCGTACCTCTACTACGCAAGCCTGATACCCTGGGGCAAAGAGGGGAGTTTCTTTATTATTAACGACGGGTGGACCCCGCCGCCGGACTACGACCAGACCGATCGGGACTGGTTCAAAGCGGCAAAGGATGCCCGGGGGAACGTGGGCTACTCAGAGCCTTACCGGGAAGCCGCCTCCCAAGTGATCTCAGTATCCCTGTCCATACTTGTCAAAGACAGCGCCGGCAGGGAACTGGGAATTGTGGGCGCTGAAATAGTGATTGCCGCCCTGGGGGAGGCCCTCAATACGCTGCGCACCAATTCGCAGCGCCTCTACCTTATAGACCGCGCAGGCAAATATATCACCCACCCGGACGAAAAGATGGTGATGGACGGGGACTTCTTTGCGGAACACGGCCTCAATGACCATAAGAGCGCGGCCCTTTCTGAGCGCTCCTTCTCCGCTGAGACAAAGGAAGTGCTGCTCCATTCGGCGCGTATACCTGAGACGGACTGGATTCTGGTGTCCGTCATCCCCCGGTCAGTGATTTTCGCTGAGGTGAACCGCCTTCTTGCCCTCTCCCTTGTTATAATCGGGGCCCTTCTTGCGGCTGCGGCGGCAGTATTGGCGGTTATCACCCATAAAATGAGCAGGCCCCTGCGGGATATTACCGCGGCGCTTGCGGAGATAGCCCGGGAATGGGACCTTACCAAGCGCCTTGACGGGGAACAGGCGGCGCAGGTGGCTGAGTTTTCCCGCATAACCGACGTGTTCAACATGACCTTTGAGAATATGGGCCGCCTTATCGGAACCATAAAGAGCCAGAGCCGGTCCCTCACCCATACGGGCATAGAGCTTTCAACCAACATGATTGAGACCGCGGCGGCCATAACCGAGGTGAACGCGAACATTCAGAGCATGAAAGTCCAGATAGAGCGCCAGGCCGGGGAATCGGCGGAGGCCAAGCGCTCTGTTGACCGGATGATGCGTAATATAGCCAATCTGTACGGGCATATTGATAAACAGGCAGGCAAAGTTTCCCAGTCCGCCGCGTCTGTGGAGGAGATGTTTGCCAGCATTGAGGCCGTGGCGGAGACGCTGGACAGGAACGCGGGGAACGTGGCGGCCCTGCGGGAGTCCTCTGAGACGGGCAAGGCCGGCCTCCAGAGCGTGTTTTCTATTTTTCAGGAAATCGCCGAAGAATCCGAGGGGCTTTTACAGATAAACGCGGTGATGAACAATATCGCCAGCCAGACGAACCTTCTTTCTATGAATGCGGCGATTGAGGCGGCCCATGCCGGAGGCGCGGGCAAGGGCTTCGCGGTGGTTGCCGATGAGATACGCAAACTGGCGGAGTCTTCGGCAAAGCAGTCCAAAACCACGGCGTTTATGCTGAAGAAAATTAAGGCCGCGATTGACACGCTGACCCGCTCCATAGCGGAGGTGCTGGACCGGTTTGCGAGCATTGACGGCGATGTACGGGCCGTTTCCGAACAGGAAGCGGGTATCCGCTCGGCAATGGCGGAGCAGCATCAAGGGAGCAGGCAGCTCTTAGAGGCTGTTGAGGAACTGCGGTCGATTACTGACATGGTAAAGCGGGAGTCCGCGGGCATCGCCGAAGAGAGCCGGGAGATAGGGGTCAAAAGCGCGGCGCTTGAGCGGATAAGCGCGGAGGTGTTTCACGGCATGGACGAGATGGCCGCCGGCGCCGGCGAGATAAATACCGCCGTGGTCCGGGTGAATGAGATAAGCGGGGCCAACCGGGACAGCATTACCGCCCTGAGCAATGAGATAGCCAAGTTCAAAGCAGCCGAACCCCCTGCGGGGGATTCAATGGCGCCTCAGCGGAATTCGAGAGCGTGAGCGGCGCGGGGCATGAAGCCTTTAGCGGGGGTTTGGGGGAACTGGTTCCCCCAAATCTCTTTAAAAAGCGCAAGCGCAGCGCAGCGCCCTTTCGCCTGCGCTGCATGGGTAGACCTTATGCGGTTTTTTTAATATACTACAAACAGGCGTAAGGAGGAATGGATGGCGGATACGACCGAAGTGGTAGGAGTATGGTACAATGTGCTGGGAGCGGCATTGCAGATTCCCGGGGCGCGGGTAAACCGCGCTGAATTTCTTGTAAAAGAATTCGGCAAATACTGCAATCCGGCAACTATAGAAAAGATTTTCTCGAAAGGCACCGCAGCCGCAGGCGTGGAAGCGGCGCTCATGGACAAAGTAGCGGAGGATACTATCAACCTCCACGCGGGAATAGCCGCGTCCTTGTCGTTTGCCGCAGGAATACCCGGGGGGCTTGCAATGCTGGCAACCGTTCCGGCGGATATTGCCCAATACTATTATCATGTCATAGCAGCGGCTCAAAAACTCGCGTATACCTATGGTTTTTTGGAAATGCCTCTGGTTGAGGATGATTTTAAGTCATTGATAACCCTGCTTCTTGGGGTTATGGCGGATATAGAGGACGCGAATACTACTGTAACCGAACTCTATGCCAGCCAGGTATCAAGAGAAATGGCGGCTATGGCAATGGGAAAAGCCCTTAATAAGGCGGCGCTGAAAACCGCTTTGGCCCTTGCATACAGGCTGACCGGAAAATCCGTCTTCAAATCCATTTGGAAAGCCGTGCCGGTTCTAGGCGGCGTGGTATCCGGCGGGATAACCCTGTGCACCTTCCTGCCTATGTGCAATAACTTAAAAACAAGGCTCCATAGAAGCGTAGAAGCCGCAAAAAAAATGCCTTTGCTGCCAAGCGTGGCGCCCTAGCCCCGGGCCGCCTAGATTTCAGGGGCGTGTTCCAAGAGATAATCTTCGGCTTCTTTATTCCACAACCCGTTGTAAGACGCGCAGATGTCCCCCAAACGCCGGAAGAACGGATCGTCCCTGCCTTTTTCCGCAAAGCCGGCAATCGCGCTCAGGCCCAGGCGCTTGTGGGTATAGATGAGTTTCTTGCCCCCGGGGATTGCGTCCAGATCAAGCGTGGCCTGAGCCGCCGCGTCAAGGCCGCCTATGTGGGTGACCATGAAAACCGGATTGATAACCCCGCCGGCCATGAGGGACAGGGCCTCTTTCATGTCGTCAGTGCTGCCGCCGGAGGTGCCTACGATATGGTGCCCCTCGTAATGGACGTTATAAAAGTTTAAGGAACCGGAGAACTCCGGGTCCGTGGGGCCTGCGAAGAAGTTCAGGCACCCGCCGCGCCCTAAAAGCCGCCCCCCCAGCTCAAGAACCGGCTTGACCGGCGCGAACACGAACACATCGTCGTACAGGGCGCCGCGGTTACGGTCTCTCAGGGCCCCCACAGGATCGGAGAGGGCTTTTGTGTTTACATACACAAGCTCCACCCCGTTTTCCCGGGCGTCTTCCGCCGTAAGGAGGCTTGCGGCGCGGGACAGGCGGCTCTCGTCTATGTCCGCAACCACCAGGCGGGAGGGTTTGCGGGGGTTGTGCAGGGCGTAATCAACGGCGCAAAGCCCCATAGGCCCGGCGCCGGCAAGGAAGAGGAGGGACCCGCCCTCAGCAATGCCCATAACGTGCCGGTACGAGCCCGCTTCCGTGTGGTACTGGGCGTGGAAAGCCCCGGCAATACAGGATACCGGCTCGGCCAGGGACCCAAGGTAAAAATTATCCCCTGTATAGAGGAGGAGGCAGTTCATCTCCATCACTTCAGGGGGAATGATAATATACGTGGCGTCCCCGCCTATGTATTGGTACGAATAGCCCGGGGCCCAGAGCGTGGCCTGCCCCTGCTGGTCCGGGTAATTTAGCGCCGGCTGGATAGTAAACTTGGCGCCCGCTTGAAAGGCCCCTGCCCAGGCGGCGCCGACCTGTTCAATGACCCCGCAGAACTCGTGGCCGATAACCGCCGGCTTTTCAGCGAGCGTACCCCTGACCCGTTTGTGCCGCTCCCCCTGCATTGCCAGTTTATGGCTGGACATACAAATCGAATCAGAGACCACCCGCGCAAGGATTTCGTCATCTTGCAAAGGGGGAAGATCGAATTCGTCAAGCCTCAAATCCCGCGCCCCGTGGATGCGGACCGCTTTTGTTTTCATCACAGTATCCCTCCTATAGATGAGCCTGCGATTTTTTATCGCGCCTCTCATACTACCATGAACCTCCCGCCTCCTTCAACCCCCTTCGGGCAGCCTGCGGCTGTTTTACGTGCTTCTTGTAGCGAGAGGGTTTGCGGGTTTAGTCACAACCCCGAAAGATGCGCCTCAGCGGAATTCGATGGCGCACGGGCGCAGCGCAGGAAGCCTTTAGCGGGGGTTTGGGGCAGCCGAAGGCTGTTTCAGCAGCCGTAGTTTGCGCTATGAGCCGCAAAACATAAAGCGCCGGCAGCCAAAGGCTGTTCCCTTACGCGGAGTTCGCAAAAGAATACGCGAAACATGAAGCGCTGATAAAAAAGGCCCCCAAATTGCATTATAAAAGCGCAAGCGCAGCGCAGCGCTCGTAACCGAACAGAGCGGGGTTTTCACGGCGGGGAGCGGTATCCGTGAGGCGCGGGGAGGTATCCGTGAGGCGGGGAGCGGTATCCGCAGGGCGCGGGGAGGTATCCGCAGGGCGCGGGGAGGTATCCGCAGGGCGCGGGGAGGTATCCGCACGGCGCGGACGTAAGGGGGCAGGGCAGGCGGAAGGGTGCAGCGCATGAAGCCTTTAGCGGGGGTTTGGGGGAACTGGTTCCCCCAAATTGCATTATAACAGCGCAAGCGAAGCGCAGCGCTCGTCACCGACCAGAGAGGGGCTTTCACGGCGCGGAGAGGTATCCGTGGGGCGCGGGGGCGCACCTCTAACGCGGAAAGGCCGCCCCCTGCGGCACCGTATGTACCC
>JAITHF010000230.1 GCA_031280115.1 Spirochaetaceae bacterium
ATACGCGCAAACCCTCCGCGTATACGCGCAAACCCTCCGCGTATACGCGCAAACCCTCCGCGTACACTTAGTATAGTATAAATTATCGGCGCTTCGCGCCTCTTTGAAGAGAATGTGGAGGGTCATAGACCCTCCACGCCATCCCTAAAGGCTTCCTGCTTTGAGCCAGTGCGCCCACGAAGCGCGGTGAGGCGCCGCTTCTGGGTTGTGACTAAAATCGCAAACCTCCCGCCGCGAGAAGCACCTGAATCCCCCGCAGGGGGTGACTCAAATCGCAAACCCTATCGCCGCAGGAAGCACGTAAAACAGCCTACGGCTGCCCCGCAGGGGGTGAATCAGCCTTCGGCTGCCCTATGGGGGCGGAGGCGGAGGAGCAGGGGAAGGTGGTCGCTGAGGCCGCTGCCGGTGCGCGGGTTATAGGCGTCAGGGCCGCCTTCTGCATTGACAAACGGCGCCTGATCCATAACCTTGAACGAGTCAAACTCCCAGCCTTTCCGGTCAAAAAAGCCCGCAGGCAGTAAAAAGTGGTCTATCGCCTCCCATGCGCCCTTATACCTATAGGAGCCGCCGGACTCCCAGGGCGAATAGAGCGCCTCTACCTGCGGGGGGAAATACGCCGCCTCAGGAGGCGCCTTGCGGCACAAAACGAGAAAGTCCGCCTGAACGCCTGATGACCCGCGGGTAAAGCCGGTACGCGCCGCGGCGTCCGGATCGTCAGGCATAAGCGCCGCCGGCGCGCCCCGCCGGTAAAACTCATCAGGGCTTTCGTTCAGATCCCCCAGAATAACCGCCTCCGCATCCGGCTCTTCAAGGCGCAGTTCCCGCATCCGGCGCAGCAGCACCCGCGCCGACGCGCCCCGCAGGGCTTCGGTAAGGTCCGCTCCCTCCCGCTTTGATTTCCAGTGGCAGACAAACAGGGTCAAGGGCTTGCCGCCGGCTGTAACCCGGGCCTCAAGAAGGGGGCGCGGGGCGGCTTCGCCGTTATACACGACCCCATGAGCCAGGGCCCTGTCAAGGGGGAAGCGGCTTATAAGCCCTAGCCCCAAAGGGGCCTGAGGCGCGGCGCTGAAAAAAGTCCAGCCGTAGCCCCGGCCAAGGAGCCGGGCAAAGTCCTCAAGGGCCTGCCGGTTCTCAATCTCCATAAGGCCGATTATATCAGGCGGCTTTTCGTCCATGCTAAGCAGGGCTTTCGAGAGATTGGTAAGCCGGGAGCGGTATTGTTCCTCCCCCCAGAGCCCGCGGTAGTCTTGGTACTCGCCGCCGGCCTCCTCGCCGTCAAAGAGGGCCTGCACATTCCAGCTTGCGATACGCAGAACCTCAGGCCCCTCCGCCGGCGCCCTGCATCCGGCAAGGCCAAGGCACAGCGCAACACCGGCAATAACACATTGGGTATCCATAAACGCCTCCGCCTGCTTATACAGCCCGGGCATCCCACAGCGATTCTCTTTGCAGGGGGTATTTAGGGGGAATCATCGAAAGGGGCGCGAAGCGCCCGGGCAAGGTCCTCAGGGGTGTTGATATTAAAAAACAGATCCGCCCCGTACTGTTTGACAACCTCCGGCGGTATAATATGCAGTTTCAGCTTGTCAAGAAGAAGGCTTATCTTATATTCCCCCCGGCTAAGGGCGTTATACAGGGGCTCCCGGCAGCTTTTATGATAAAACCCGTTAAAAGGCTCCCTGAAGCCGTCGGCTCTGGCGGCCAGGCAGGCGTCTATGTCTTCGGCGCGGATGATTTCCCGCATATACTCGATATAGGGCCGGGAAATAAACGGCATATCGCAGGCGGTTACATAGAGGCAGGCGCTTTCGCAGCAGGCAAGCCCCTGATAAATGCCGGCAAGGGGGCCTGCGCCTATGCTGTCAGGAATAACCCGCGCTAAGGGGTGGGCAAAAGGGCCGTTGCTGGATACCAGCACTTCTTTGAAGATGCCCGTAAGGGCGGTTATAAGGTTTTCCATGACAGGGGCGCCTGAAAGGGCAAGTTTTTTTTTGTCATACCCCATTCTCAGGCTTTTCCCGCCGCCTAAAATCAAAGCGCTCCGGGCGCTCCTCCTGTTCATCATAAAAAAAATAAGAAAAAGCCGGGGCCCCTAAAAGCAGCTTGCGATAGCCGCTTCAAGGGCGCTGAGCTGGGGTTCGATAAGCGCCACCGGATCGGTCTTTTTGCCGAGCGCCGCCAGTTTATCCGGCATCTCCGGGTACTGCCGCGTGGCTCTTGCCACGGTTTCCGCGGATTTCGCCGGATGCCCTGTGGCAAGCACCACGAAATGCGCGTCGTTCCTGCGGGACGCAAGGTTCTCCGCCGCGGCAAAGGCCACCGCCCCGTGGGGGTCAAGGAGGATATGATATTCTTTCCAGACATAGTCCATGGTTTCAAGGGTGGTCCGGTCGTCAATGGCCCCGGGGAACACCATATTCTGCATAACCGCCGGCGCTTCCTCGTAGAACGAGAAAAGCCGCTCGTAATTGGAAGGGGCGCTCACGTCCAGCGCCGGCGAAGCTGTGGGCATAGAGCGGCGGGGCTTGAACTGCCTGCCGTTTATAAAATCCCCGAAGGCGTTGTTGGCGTTCATGGCCGCCACAAAGCCGTTTACCGGCATCCCGAACTTCCATGCGTATAAGCCGGATATGAGGTTCCCGAAGTTCCCGCAGGGCACGCTGAAAATCAAATCCCCCTGCAACAGCTTTTTGAGTTTAATAAAAGCGAAAAGATAATAAAACGTCTGAGGCAGCAGCCGCCCCGGGTTAAGGGCGTTGGCGGTGGTAACGCCGTACCGCTCCGCAAAGGGGCGGTCGTTCATGGCCTCGATAACAAGGCGCTGGCAGTCGTCGAAGGTTCCCCTAATTTGAAGGGGGATGATGTTGCCGCCGTTGGAGATGAACGAGCCTGCCTCAAGGCCCCGGATGGGCCCTGAGGGGTAGAGCAGCACTGACACGATGTTCTGCCGTTTATAAAAGGCGTTGGCGATGCTGACCCCTGTGTCGCCCCGGGTGGCTGACAGGACCATAACCCGCCGGTTGTTTTTAAGCAGTTCCTCCATGACCGCCGCGAGGAAGGCAATGCCGAAATCCTTAAAAACGCCGGTGGGCCCGTTATAGAGGTTCAAAAGGGAGAACCGCTCGTCTAAGGGCTGGACCTCAGGAGCGAAGTTAAAGGCGCTCTCGGCCACGCGGGAAGCGGAAAAAGGGTTAAGCTCCCCCTGAAGCATCACCGGCGCGACGGTGGATACCAGTTCGGGATACGCCGTATCCGTATCCATGTAGAGAAAGAACTGGCGCATGTCCATCACCGACGACGGCACATACAGCCCCCCGTCATGGGGCAGGCAGCGCAGGACCGCCTCCTTAAACGAGACCGGCGGCTTGTTTGATTTGGTCGATTTAAACTGCATTTTCTTTTTTTATCTTTCCTTTTTCTTTTTCTTTCTTTCTTCTTTAAGTTTATTCGCTGTACGCGCCCGGCCCGGCGCCCGCCCGATGCCCGGCTGAGCGTTCAGCCCTCATCACGGGGGCCGCCGCCGCTTTTTAATACCGAAACGCCCGCAAGTATCCCTGCTAAATTTTGAAGTTCTGAGGGGATGATAATTTTGGTCGCCTTCCCGTCGGCAACCTTTTCAAAGGCCTCGAAACTTTTCAGTTTCAGCGCCCCTTCAACGCCTGCCACTGAGTTTATCATAGCAAGCCCCTCGGCCGTGGCCCTCTGAACCGCGGTTATCGCGGCTGCTTCCCCTTCTGCCTCCCGGATGGCCGCCTCTTTTTTCGCTTCCGCCCCAAGGATAAGCGCCTGTTTGTCCCCTTCGGCCTTGAGGATGGCCGCCTGCTTTTCCCCTTCAGCGGCCAGTATCGCGGCGCGGCGCTCCCGCTCGGCGCGCATCTGCTTTTCCATGGCGTCTTTAATCGTGTCCGGCGGGTCGATATTCTTGACCTCCACGCGGTTTACTTTAATGCCCCAGGCGTCGGTGGCGTCGTCGAGGATGCTGCGAAGCCTGCCGTTAATCGTGTCCCTGCTGCTAAGGGTCTCGTCCAGCTCAAGCTCGCCTACCACGTTCCGCAAGGTGGTGGTGGTCAGCTTGTCAATCGCCAGTTTAGGGTTATCCACGCCG
This sequence comes from Spirochaetaceae bacterium, assembly GCA_031280115.1. Lineage (GTDB taxonomy): Bacteria > Spirochaetota > Spirochaetia > Treponematales > Breznakiellaceae > JAITHW01. Next base: position 4,106 of record JAITHF010000230.1, read on the forward strand.
TAGGCATAGAGTTTGGGGTCCACGATTTGATAAAAGACCACGCTGTCCACCAGCATCGTAACATTGTCCCGGGTAATGACCGGCTGGGGTTCGTAATCAAAGAGGGACTCTTTGAGGGACACCTTTTTCGCTATCCGGTCAATAAAGGGGATCATAATATGAAAGCCCACTTCCCAGGTGGTATAATACCCGCCAAAGCGCTCGATAACCCAGGACGTTGACTGGGGGACGATTTTTACGCCTAACGTTACCACCGCCAAAGCAAACGCGGCCAAGCCGACCAAGCCGAAATACAACATATATACGCTCCTTTACGCTTTATATATTTTTTATTCAGGTTTCTCTCTGTTCCTGCACGTGTTCCTGCGCCGGGGGCTGTACCGCCGCTTTCACCCCTTCTATTCTGACAATCACGCATTCGGCGCCTTCTTCTATAATAACGGCGTTATTTTCCGCAAAGGCCGTCCATAGCTGGCCCCGGACTTTTACTTCCCCGGTACAGAACGGGGCTATTTTTTTAGTAACCAGCGCGCTTTGCCCGATAAGGGCGTGGACGTTGGTCTTTTCCCGCCCGACTTTCAGTTTTTTTATCAGGAGCGGGCGGGTAAAGGCCAGAAGAAGGCCGGAGACGGCGAGAAAGAGGCCGGTATGGATTTTCAGTTTCAGGGAAAAGTCGAAAGATTCCGTTATGCCCGCGACGAACAGCATAATCAGGGAGGAAAGGGCAAACCAGATCGTTATAAGATTAAAGGCGCTTACCAGTTCTATGACTGAAAAGAGTATGGTCATGGCCAGCCAAAACCAGGGGGTAAATAGAAAGTTCTGTACATCAGGCATAATCCATAGTATCCCGCGCCGGCCCCCCCGTCAACCCCCCAGCCTGCGGCTGTTTTAAGTGCGTCTCGCGGTGAGCGGGTCTGTAGGTTTAGCCACAACCCTGAAGCGGCGCCTCATCGCGCTTTGATAGCGTGAGTGGCGCTGCACAGGAAGCCGTTGGTTGGGGGTTTGGGGGCAGCCTCCGGCTGTTTCAGCAATCGTCGTTTGCGCTATGAGCCGTGAAACATGAAGCGCAGGCAGCCTCCGGCTGTTTCAGCAATCGTTGTTTGCGCTATGAGCCGTGAAACATGAAGCGCAGGTAAAAGAGCCCCCAAATTCTCTTAAAGAGGCGCGAAAGCGCCGGTAATTTTTTAATATACCAATAGAGCGCAGTACAAAAACCGGTTTTTTTGTCAGCAAAACAAGTTTTCCCGCCCCCGCGCAAACCCTGCGCGTTACCGTGCAAACCTTCCGCGTTACCGCGCAAACTTTTCGCGTTACCGCGCAAACTTTTCGCGTTACCGCGCAAACTTTTCGCGTTACCGCGCAAACCTTCCGCGTTACCGCGCAAACTTTTCGCGTTAC
>JAITHF010000281.1 GCA_031280115.1 Spirochaetaceae bacterium
GACTCAACCGACGCTGTATTTGACTCAACCGACGCTGTATTTGACTCAACCGACGCTGTATTTGAGTCAACCGACACTGTATTTGAGTCAGGCGACATTGTATTTGAGTCAACCGACGCTGTATTTGAGTCAACCGACGCTGTATTTGACTCAACCGGCGCTGTATTTGAGTCAGGCGACGCTGTATTTGAGTCAACTGACGCTGTATTTGAGTCAACCGGCGCTGTATTTGAGTCAGGCGACGCTGTACTTGAGTCAACTGATGCTGTATTTGAGTCAACCGGCGCTGTATTTGAGTCAGAAATGACTGTACCTGAGTCAGATTTGAATAGATTTGAGTCGGATTTGAATAGATTTGAGTCGGATCTTAATAGATTTGAGCCAAAAACAGACTTTTCTGTCTGCGGTTTTATGTTATATTCAAGCATAGTATACGGTTTACTGCGGGATGGTGCTGTATGCTCCGGCCTGCCTGTTGAGCCTGCCCCTCCCGCGCCCTCCGCAGGCTTTTTGGGGGGATTTTTTTACGCGCTGCGCTTCGCTTGCGCTTTTTAAGAGAATTTGGGGGAACCAGTTCCCCCAAACCCCCCACAACGGCTTCCTGCGCCGCGCCACTAACGCCATCAAAGCGCGATGAGGCGCCGCTTCTGGGTTGTGACTAAACCCCCAAACCCTATCGCCGCAGGAAGCACCTGAAACAGCCTCCGGCTGTTGACGGGGAGGGGGTTTGTTGCGATAGTATAAAGAGGTATTTTCATGGGCATACAGGAACGGAAAGAACGTGAAAAAGATGCGCGCCGGAAACTCATCATGCGCTGCGCCAAAGAACTCCTTCTGGAACACGGCAGCGAACGGGTCAGCATGATAGACATCGCGAAACGGGCGGAAATAAGCAAAGGAACCCTCTACCTCTATTTTCCCACCAAAGAAGAACTGTATAAAAGAATCTGCGACGAGGCGGCAAACCGCTTCATCGCCCACTTCCAGTCCCAGTTCACGTCTAACAACCGCGAAAACCCTTCAGCGCTGGAAACGATAAAACTCTTCTGGCGCTGCTACCTTGATATGTTCGGCGAATCCGAAGACATGATCATCATCTTCACCATGAAAAACTATATCGCCCCGGCGTTTCCCTTCAGCCCCTTTGATAACCCCGCCTCCGAGCCGGAATCGCCTTATATCTTTTATACGATGATTAGGGATATGATCCAGCAAGGCATCCATGAAGGCGCCTTCGACCCCTCGATCAACCCGGGCATGGTGGCCAAAACTATGCTTTCTATGTTCTCGCATATCATGGGAAGCGTGGTGAATATGCCCAAAGCGGAACGGAAGCCGGCGCTCATCATCGGGGAAGTGAAACATATCTTTGAAATCATCCTGCGGGGCATCGCCCGGGAGCATTTTGACCGCGCCGCCTTTACCCTGCCGGGATGACCCTTATGAACCTTCCTCAAGGAGTTTTTTATGGCTTTTCCGCCTTCTTCCGGTTTTATAGGAACCCTCTCTAAGCGCCCCGGCCTTGTAACGGCCCTCATAGGGGCGGCCACCCTCTTCTTCGGCTTCCAGCTGCTTAGGGTGGAACTGGATAATAACAACTTCAGGTTCGTGCCGAAAAATGACCCGTCCCGCCTTTTGTCCGAGTACATAGATGACGCCTTCGGGAGTTCCACCTTTATTCTGGTGGGCCTTGAGCGGCGGTACGGCACGGTATTCGACCGGGCCTTTCTCCTTAAACTCAAAGACTATGTGGAGCGGCTTAAAACCATAGACTTCGTGGGGGACATAAACTCCCTTATAACCAGCGACTACATCGCAGGCGACAGCGACACGATCATTGTGGAACCCCTGGCAGGGGATAACTTTTCCGCCGGCCCTGAAGAAATCCGGGAACTCAAACGCCGGCTCCTCTCATGGGACCTCTACCGGCGGGCGCTCTACTCAGACGACTTTACCGCGACCCAGATACTCATCCCCTTGGACATTACCCAAGAAAACGCGGGAAACCCTGAAGTAGTGGCAAGTTTCCTCCTTATTCGGGACATAGCCAAAGAGATGTTCGCGGGCCTTGCGGACGTGTATGTGGCCGGCCTTCCTGTAATAAGCGCCACCATAAACGAATCGGTCGCAGCGGACCTTTCCCTCCTGGTCCCGCTGGTTATTCTGGTGGTGGTCGTTATCGTGTTTATCCCCCTGGGAAGCCCGTTCTTAACGGCCCTGTCCCTCATCTCAGTACTGGCGGCGGTTATCTGGTCAATCGGGGCGATGCCGCTCTTTCATATCAAACTTTCGGTTATCTCAACAGTGCTGCCGGTTATCCTTATTGCCGTGGGAAGCTCCTACGGCCTCCACCTTATCATCCATTACATCGAGGAGGCGGAACGGGCGGGGCTGGACGCGGCGGGGATGGACAAGGAGGCGTACCGGCTCTTTATCGCAGGGCTCATAGGGAAAGTCGGGAAGCCCCTGTTTCTTGCCATGCTTACCACTATGGTTAGTTTCCTCTCGTTTTCTTTTACCACAGTGGTCCCCATACGGGAGTTCGGTTACTTTTCCAGTTTTGGGGTGGTGTCGTCGTTTATCATTACGATTACCCTGGTGCCGGCGCTCCTCCTCCTGCGGGGCCCTAAGCCCCTGCGGAAAAGGGGGGGGAAAGGGGGGAAAGGGGGGAAAGAGCAATCCCATGACAACATCCGCGCAAGCCGCAGGATTGCGGGTTTTTTCACCAGCATTGTCCGGAAAAAGCGCTTTATTATCGGCCTCTCAGCGGGTATTCTGGGGGTCTCGGTATACGGCGCGTCAAAACTGGTGATTGACAACGTGTTCATCGAGTATTTTAAGGCGCATACGGACATTTACCGGTCGGAAGTCTTTATCCGGGAGAAATTCGGCGGCTCAAAGGTGATAAGCCTTGTTGTTCAGGCGGGCAGCCCGGAGGAGCTGCTCCACCCGGACGCCCTGGGCGCCCTTGACAGGCTCAGCGCCCACCTTACTGCGCGGGTGCCGGAAGTGGGAAAGGTTATGGGCTTTACAGACCTTGTGAAGCGGATGAATCAGGTGTTTAACGCTGACGGGATTCCCGCCCAGACCCGGGACGAGGGGCAGCACGGGGCGGCTGGCGCCTTCGGGTTCGGCGGTTTTTCCCTCGATGAAGAAGACTCCGGCTCTGACCCTCAAGAGGGCGCGTTTGGGTATTTTCCTGTTGAGCCGGCAAATCCTGCTGAGACCGCCCCCGCTCCTGAAGAAGAGGGCGGGGCGGACATAAACGAGCAGTACCGGCTGGCTGTTGCCTCCTTTTTGGCCCAGGCCGCAGGCGAGGCCGGGGGCCGGAGCGCCGCGGATCTTGCGCGGGAGGCGGCGCGGCTTGCGAACTTCGAAGGCGCCGGCTAGTACGAAATCCCCAGCGACCCGGCGCGGTACAACAAGGCCGGTAAAGACGGCCTCCAGCGGCTCATAGCAAATTATCTGGCGCTTCTTTCAGGGAATATCGGCGCCTACGCCAACAACCCTTTGGAGCCCACAGCAATACGGGCCTCCATCCAGCTGCGTACCACCGGCCAGGCTGACACTGACCGGGCGGTGGAAGCGATACAGCGTTTTGTCAGGGACAATTTCCCTGAAAATACGACGGTGCTCGTAGGGGGCGCCGCGCTGGTGGAAGGCTCCCTTAATATGCTGGTGGTGAAATCCCTTTTTACTTCGATGATAATCGCCCTTGTGTCCCTGTTCTGCATCATTGCCGTTTCCAACCGCTCCTTTGCGGCGGGTTTGGTGTGCGCGGCGCCGCTGGTGCTTTTAATCATGGTGAACTTCGCGGTCATGGGATTTCTGGGCATCAAGCTCAACATCGGGACCGCCATGATAGCCAGTTTGACTATGGGCATCGGCATTGACTATACGATTCATTTTCTCGAAGCCTATAAGCGGGAGCGCGGGGCGGACGGGGCTTTTGCGCGGGTTTTTAAGACCGCGGGCATAGCCATTATTATTGACGCCCTTTCAGTGGGCGCGGGTTTTGGGGTGCTGCTCTTTTCCCAGTTCAATATGTTAAGGGACTTGGGGCTTCTCATTGCCCTTGCCATGCTTTTGAGCGCCTTGGCGGGCCTCATCCTCACGCCGGTACTCTTAGCCACCCCCTTAGGAAACTTCTGCCGCCCCCTGCGGCAGCCGTAGGCCCCCTGCGGGGGATTCAGGCGCTTCCTGCGGTGAGAGGGTTTGCACGTTGAGGCGCAACCCAGACGCGGCGCCAAAGCGGAATTCGATAGCGGAAGGGCGCGGCGCAGGAAGCCGTTGTGGGGGGTTTGGGGGGTCTATGACCCCCCATAAACTCTTAAAGAGGCGCGAAAGCGCCGATACGCCCTGTTTATTGCGCCTGTGCGCCTGCAAACCGCGCTCAGGCGCAGGGGGCAAGGAGTATGGTATGGCTGCTAATTTTCAGGATATGGTCAAACAGGCCGTTGACACCTACGGCCTTGCGCTCTTGGACGACCCTGGTCGGTGCAGGACGTTACTGGCGGGTTACGCCAAGGGGAAGCATAAGCGGCAGATACGCCTGTTCATAGGGTCCCTTGAAAAAGGCTTTCATACCGAGATAGCCCGCTCTCTTGATAAGGCTGGGGCAAGGCGCAGGCTTGCCGGCGTGTTGGGGCGCCAGTACCCGGCAGCGCCGAAGGCCGTCAAAGAAGTAATGCTGCTCTTGGAAACCCTGTATCAGAGGCCCCTGTCGCCGCCTGCGCCGCTGCCGCCGCGGGGGGTAACGATTATCCGCTATACCGGCAAGGAAGAGACGCTGATTATTCCGGACCGGATGGACGGCAGGCCGGTCACCGGTATCGGCATGATGGCGTTTTATGTATGCAGGAGCCTTGAGCGGGTGGTCATCCCCAACGGGGTAAGCGTTATTGGCCCGGGGGCGTTTTACGGGTGTAAAAACCTTGCCCACATAGTCATTCCCGAATCAGTTGCCGCGATCGGCATGATGGCGTTTTTTATATGCGCCAGCCTTGAGCGGGCCGCCATTCCTGAGGGGGTGAACGTTATTGGACCGGGGGCGTTTTACGGATGTAAAAGCCTCAGCAGCATCGTTATTCCCGAATCAGTAAGCGCCATTGGGGAACGGGCGTTTTTTGCGTGCAGGAGCCTTACTGAGGCGGCCATTCCTGACGGGGTAAGCGTCATTGAGGAGCGCTCGTTTGCCCGGTGCGAGCGGCTTGAGCGCCTTGTCATGCCCGATTCAGTACGCATTATCGACACAGGGGCATTTACCGGATGCGGGCGGCTTACAGGCATAACCATTCCCGACGGGGTTACGGCTATTGGAGGGTGGGCGTTTGCGGGATGCAGGCGGCTTACAGGCATAGCCATTCCCGACGGGGTTACGGCTATTGGGGAGTGGGCGTTTACCGGGTGCGGGAATCTGAGGGGCGTTACCCTTTCACGCCAGACCCAGGTGGGAAAAGGCGCGTTTCCCCCGGAGGCGCGCCTTATGTACCGCGACTAGCCCCCTGCGGGGGTTTCACGTGCTTCTCGCGGTGAGCGGGTTCGCACGTTTAGTCACAACCCAGAAGCCACGCCTCAGCGGAATTCGATGGCGCACGGGCGCAGCGCAGGCAGCCGCTGGTTGGGGGTTTGGGGGCAGCCGGAGGCTGTTCCCTTACGGGAAGTTCGCAAAAGAATACGCGAACCCCATGAAGCGCCGGCAGCCGAAGGCTGTTCCCTTACGCGAAGTTT
>JAITHF010000008.1 GCA_031280115.1 Spirochaetaceae bacterium
GGCTATGAATACACCCCGCTTGAAATCAATAAGCGGGATACGGTGCCGCTGGTGGAAAAGAACAACCAGGCGCTGTTGATGATGCCCCGTATTCTTTCGGGGAACGGGTTTTCCGTGGCCGTAACCGACCCGCCTTACGCTAATTATTACTGGATAAGCGATATGAGTATTTATAACAAGTATACAGACATTAAAGCGTATATTACCGACGGGGCGTATACTGACTTCTGGATGAGAGAGCATAATTTCACCCTCCCCGCGTTAAGCGCGGTCATAAAAAGAAACCTGCTCTGGTACAGCGTCTTAAAGGGCCTGCCCCTCCTGCTCCGTCCGGCGCTTTATCTGGACGGCGGGTGGCTTTCTCTGGTGAACAGCAGCACCCTCCGTTCAATGCTGAACGGGTATTCTGTGCTTGAATATCTTCCCCTGCTGGTTCCTGTTACTGACACACCGGTTAATACGGCGCTTATTATGGTCAATAACACCACCCATGAAGACGGTTTTCTCCAGGTTCCTGACTATCGTCCGACACTGAGCGTGACGAATTACGGTGACGGGCCTTTTAGAAAGAATACGGTCTATCATACAAACGCGGCAGCCATGAAGCGCCTTGCCGAATGGTTTGAGGTGCTTAGGAAAGAGGGGGTCTATGATAACACCAGAATAATCCTCGTCGCCGACCACGGGTCCAAGCAAAATGTTATTGCCAAAACAGGGCTGCCGTTTAATGTTGATCACTTTAACCCGCTTTTAATGGTGAAAGATTTCGGCGCGTCCGGCGCGTTAAAGACCGACAGGGCCTTCATGTCAAACGCCGACGTGCCGTCTCTTGCGCTGCGCGGCATTGTTGAGAACCCGGTAAACCCCTTTACCGGAAATCCTGTGGCCGCGGGCGCGAAAAACAAGCCGTTCTATATCGTAATTCCTCGAATCGCTATGCCGGCTGATAGGCAGGCGTCCCAGCTCAACCTGTATCCTGACAAGAATTACTATGTGCATACCGACATCTTTGATCCGGCAAACTGGCAGAAGGCCGCAGGGGTCCCGGCTCCCTAAACGCGGGGCTTCCCTGTTGCCGGCAGCGCCTCATAGCGCTTCGAGAGCGGAAGGGCGCTGCACACGTCGCCTTAGTGGGTGGTTTGGAGGGTCTATGACCCTCCAAATTCTTCCCAAAGAGGCGCGAAGCGCCGACAAGTCGTTATAAAACAATGATTTATACGGGGGCAGGATAGTTTATTTTGACTGCAAAAAAACGGTCACCGGCCTTGAAAGCGCTGTTTCATCAGGGCGAAGCAGCGTTCCGCCGACATAGGCTCCTCATTCCGGGCTTCGCCGTATTCTACCAGATGGGCGGGAATCTCCGCGAGAAACGGCGAGGGCGTTTGGTCAAGGGCGCTCTGCTGGCGCCGGCGGCGGGCGCAGCTTGTAATAACCAGTTTGTCCCGGGCGCGGGTAATTGCCACGTAAAACAGCCGCCGCTCTTCTTCGATGTTGGCTTCCCCCTCTTCAAGGCTGCGGGCGTGGGGGATAATCCCGTCCTCCGCTCCGGCGATAAACACCACCGGAAACTCAAGCCCCTTGGACGCATGGATGGTCATAACATTAACCTTGCCCTTGTCCGCCCCGTCATCGGCGTCGTCCCGGGAAAGCAGGCTTATCCGGTTAAGATAGGGGTACAGCGTGGGGTCAAGGTTGTCCGGGTCCCGCTCCCATACGCCGATAGACTGGATAAGCGAGCCTATGTTGCTGAACTTCCAGCGGGCCTTCTGCTCGTCCTTCCGGTATTCCGAAACCAGATACCCCCAGTAGTCAATCTCGTCCACCAAGGCCCTGACCTTCTGGGAAAGCCCCCGCTTCCCAAGCAGGTTTTCCCGCCAGCGCTCGATAAGGGTCATAAACTCATCTATCCCGCCGCACCCGTCCCCGGGCATCTCCGGGAAAAGCGCGTCCCTGGCGTACCTGAGCGACCGCATAGCCTCCCACAGCGGAAGGTTCCCCTCTTTGGCCCGTTCCGATACGGCGGCAATGGTTGTTTTGCCGATGCCCCGCCGGGGGGTGTTGATGATACGCAGGAGGTTCACGTCGTCGTCCGTGTTGGCGGCCACCCGTAAATACGAAAGCACGTCCTTAATCTCCGTGCGCTGGAAGAAACTGGTGCCCCCTGAAATCTTGTGGGGGATGTTCTCCGCAAGGAGCGCCTCTTCAAGGTGCCGGATAAGGCTGTTGGTCCGGATAAGCACCCCGAAGTCGTCGTAGGAGCGCCCCTCTTCAAGGCGCCGTTTTTTTATTTCAAGGGCGATGAACGCCGCCTCCTCCCCCTCGCCGGGGAACGTGTACAGGGAGATGGGCTTCCCGCCGGCGCCGCCTGACCACAGGGTCTTTTCTTTGCGCTTGGTATTATGGGCGATAACCCCGTTGGCGGCTTCGAGTATCGTGGCGGTGGACCGGTAATTCTGCTCCAGTTTGATTTCAAGGGCCCCGGGAAAATCCCGCTCGAACCGCTGGATATTCTCGTAGTTCGCCCCGCGCCATGAATAAATCGACTGGTCGTCGTCCCCGACCACGCAGACGTTCCGGTCCGCCAAAAGGCGCATGAGGCGGTACTGTACGGCGCTGGTGTCTTGGAACTCGTCAACCATGATATACCGGAAGCGCCGGCGGTACTTGTCGAGAATGTCCGGCCTGCTCTCGAAAAGCGCGATAGGCTTGGCAAGAAGGTCGTCGAAGTCAAGGGCGTTAAACACCTTGAGGCTCTCCTGGTACTCCTCATACACCGCCTCAAAAGACGGGTCAGCCCCGTCCCCCCAGGCCAGGCAGCCGGTTTTCACTTGGGAAAACACCTGCCCCAAGGCGCGGGGGTCAGCGGCCCCTTCCCGCCCCAGTTCCCGCAGGATCTGGCGGATAAGTTCTGCCCGGTCTGCCTCGTCATAAATCGAAAAGTTTTTCCGGTAGCCCAGGGCGGCTATCTCTTCCCGCAGGATCTTCACCCCGAAGGCGTGGAAGGTGCTGGTGGTAAGGTTTTGCAGTTTCCGGGACGTAAGCTCCTTGACCCGCGTTTCCATCTCCCGGGCCGCTTTATTGGTGAAGGTCAGGGCAAGGATAGCGGACTGGGGGATCCCCTGCTCAAGCATGGCGGCCGCGCGGCAGGTGATGACCCGCGTCTTGCCGGAGCCGGCGCCGGCTATAATCAGCACCGGCCCCTCAATGGCCGCCACCGCCTGGGCCTGCCTCTCGTTGAGGCCCGCCGCAAAGCCCGCGCCGCCCGGCCTGCCTGTCTTGCTCAAAGGTTCCGCCGCTTACAGGGACACGCCGATCGTGACGCCCGCGTTGACGCCGTTATTCAGGAAATAATAGGTGAAGGGAATATCAAGCAGCACCGGGCCGATGTTGATGCCCACGCTGGCCATAAGTTTCAGGTTAAAGACCGCGGGGGTCATGTCCCCGCCGGCGCTGAGGGTGATTTTCCCCGGGGACTCTTGGGCAAGGGGGGAAGAAAGGTTTTCAAGGCTCACGTCCCCTTTGGCGCCCACTTTGAGGCCGCTCTTCCCCAAGCCTAAGTCAAAGCCCGCGCCGGCTCCCACGTTCAGGAACCAGAGGAGTTTCACCGCCGTATTCGCCTCGAAAGGGATAGTAAAGGTGTCAATGTCCATTGCAAGGGAAAGGGACGGGTCGATTCTAATGGCCTCGTTTGAAGTAAAGCCGGCAACCGCGCCTAATGGCTGGCGCACTGACTCAAGTTTAATATCGTAGCCGATGTCAGTGAGCGTGTAGGTGAGGCCGGTCCCCAGATGAAGCCCCCGCCAGAGGATGAAGCCCCCCAGGAGGTCTATAGTGGGAAGTATCTGGTAGTTCGCCGCAAGGCCGATGGAAAACGTGGTGAACGAGAAGCCCTCGGTAAGGCCGTCGAGTTTCATAAACCCGATATTGAGCCCCAGATAGAGGTTTTTAACTAGAAACTGGGAGGTATTAAGGCCGATGCGGGCGTTTAATATCTGCGGGCTGAACCCCAGGGCCAGGTCGTGATCTTCGTTCAGTTTGGCCGGTATGTCTCCCAGCTCGTTCATAATCGTAAAGGGGTTCGAGGGGACTTCGATGCCGGCCATGGCCCCGATAGTAACCGTAATAAACTTGTAATTCCCGTAGGCCCTGGCAGTGGCGCCGTGGCTGCCGAATACGGAGGCGTCCCCCCAGGCGCGGATAAACTTTTCCGGTTTCGCGTAAATACCCCGAAGCTGATCGTTCAACTCGTCAAGGGCGTCTTGAAAAACGTCCTTAATATGGTCATTGGCCGCCGCGTCCCCCACCGTTCCCAGACCGCTTACTGTCGGCGCGGTGCCGCCCACCTCGATAGCCGCCGCCGCGCCTGCCAGCGCCAGAGTCATAAGCATAATACCTGCTGTTCGCATAATGTTCGTGTTCCTTTACCCACATAAATAAAATAATAGCATCGCCATACGGCGCATATATAAATATAGCGCACTATTCACGACATATCAATTTCCCAGCCGAAGGCCCCCCTGCGGGGGTTTCAGGCGCTTCTTGTGATGAGAGGGTTTGCACGTTTAGTCACCCCCTGCGAGGGATTCACGTGCTTCTCGCGGCGGGAGGGTTTGCGGGTTTAGTCAAAACCCCGAAGGATGCGCCTCATCGCGCTTCGATAACGTTAGTGGCGCTGCACACGTCGCACTGGTTGGGGGTTTGGGGGCAGCCGGAGGCTGTTTCAGCAGCCGCCGTTTGCGCTATGAGCCGCAAAACATGAAGCGCTGATAAAAGAGCCCCCAAAAACTCTTAAAAAAGGCGCGAAAGCGCCGATAATTCGTTATACCATAATGCGTTATCTGGGGGCAGGGCATCGTATTCCGTCGACAGGATACGCCTCCTGCGGCGCTTTTTATCAGAGCCCGGCGCAAAGAC